>NZ_JBHXME010000152.1:0-26531 GCF_042721125.1 Streptomyces sp. NPDC058469 | reverse complement strand
CGTGGCCTGTTCGACCCGGTGCGCAAGGTGGCCTTCGTCGCGGAGGAGAACCTCCTGGGCGCGCGTCCGGAGGTGGACGGCGCGGTGGACGAGCACCCGGACGGTTACTCCAGCGCCACGCACGAGATCGCGGGCCACTTGGTGTACGACTTCGGACTGACGGACCTCGACCGGGCGGATGTGGAGGCGTCCTTCGACGCGAAGCGTGAGCGCGGGGTGTCGGAGGAGTGGGCGGACGGACCGCGCCAGTTCCTCACCGACGGCACCGTCGTGGAGAACCGCGCCTCCAAGCACCCGCGCGAGTACTTCGCGCAGACCGTGGTCGCCTACCTGGGTATGAACGCGGGCCGTGACCCGCACACGGGTCTGCCGCGCAGCAACGGCGCGGAGTGGGTGGCCGAGCATGAAGAGGCTCTATTGCCCCTGTTCCAGCGCCTCTTCGGGAAGCCGACGGACACTGATGCGATCCTGCCGGCCAACCCCGTCTCGGCCGCCCGTGCCGAGGAAGCCCTCTGGACCGCCTACCAGGCCTTCGTCGACCGTACGGAGGACGAAGGCCGGACCGACGACGGTGTGCCGCTGCCCACGCGCGGCGAACTGAACCGTGTCGACGATCTGTTCCACGAGGTGAAGCGGCAGGTTCGGGAGACGGCGGGCGGACAGGAGTTGAGCCGGGAGCGGTTCGACGAGGTGCGTGCGGGTCTGGAGGCCGGGCAGTGGCCGCCGCCGAACTGGTCGTTCCGTCAGGTGGTGGGTGATATCGCCGCGGCGTCCATGGGCAAACCGCTGCTTCGGACGCCTGGTGGGATGTGGTCGAAGGATCCGAGAGGGAACCAGGACGTCCCGCGGCAGCAGCCCCAGGCGGGTTCTTCGTCCGCTTCTTCGTCCGCGACGGGGAACCTGCTCTACGACCCGCGGGTGGTCGGTGAGTTCACGCGTGGGCCCGCGGCTTTCCTTCGGGAGAATGTGGTGCTGCTGCGTCTGGACGAGGGCATGCGGGCGCGGATGCCAGGTTCGGGCCTCGACGTGTCCCGGTTCCTGACCTGGATGAATGGCAAGGACCGGCATTGGTTCGGTCTGACGAGGGATCCGGTTCGGTCGACGGCGGACAAGCCGGTGTATTTGCTGACTCCCGCGGTGGAGAAGTACGTCGAGGAGTTCGGCCGTGATGATGCCGCGTTGCAGGGGATCGTGCGGGGGCATGCTGTGCCTGCGGTGCGCGGTCCGGGGAATTATGTGGCCGCGCATTACGTGCCGTATCTGCCGGGTTCGACGAGGAATCCGCTCGCGAATATCGGGCACGCGGACATTCCGGTGTCCAGGATTGATGATTTCAGCCCTGACTTCGTGTTCACCGCCGCGATGAACGGTTGTGCGTTGGTGGTGACCGAGGCGGAGACGGAGGGTGCCCTGACTGTCTGGCATTACCAGTCGCCGAACGGAGCGATCAATGGGGCGGCCGCGGAGGTGTTCCGTGGTGAGCGTCGTCCGCTGGAGTGGTTCGCATACCGGGATTACATGTGGAATCCGAATCCGAACGGGCTGCCCGAGGCGACGAACATGTTGTGGCGGGGTCCGGATGGCTGGGAGATTCTGAGCCAGGCGAATCACACAGGGCTGTTCTCGGCGGACGAGGTGGGGTTCGACGGGTTCCGGTCGCGGAAACTCGCTCCGGGGCGTGAATGGGTGTATGTCAGGGATATTCACCGGGCCGTCGCGGCGGAGCGCCTTGAAAAGATCAACGAGAGTAAGGCCGATGCGGACGAGTTGCCGAAGGACAAGAGCCACCTGAATCTCCTGTCGGCCTATGGTCTGGTGGGGAATGAGGCCGAGTCCGATGTGCGCAGGTTGGAAGGTGTCCGCAGGCCGCAGGAGTTGCTTGAGGTCGTCCGGTCGCTTCTGAGGAGTCATCAGGATACGGACGGGATGGTCCGTGTCCTGCTGGGCCTGCAGTCCATGGCAGAGACGCAGGGTGGCCGGACCGCCGAAACCCGCCGGAAGATGCGCGAGATCATCTCCGAGGTCTCCGGAACGGGCTGGCTCGAGCAGTTGGAGCGGGAAGCCGCTTATCTGTCCGCCCGGGTGGTGACGGACGACAGTGCCCAACTTGCCCCTGGGCACACGCTGTTGGCTGGCGACCCGATGACCCCCTCCCCGCCCGGCGCCGGCACGTCGGCACCCTGGGCGCAGAACTCGCCGCTGCCGGGGGGTAGCGAGCTGGGCCGTGTCGACGATCTGTTCCACGAGGTGAAGCGGCAGGTTCGGGAGACGGCGGGCGGACAGGAGTTGAGCCGGGAGCGGTTCGACGAGGTGCGTGCGGGTCTGGAGGCCGGGCAGTGGCCGCCGCCGAACTGGTCGTTCCGTCAGGTGGTGGGTGATATCGCCGCGGCGTCCCTGGGCAGGCCGCTGCCTCGGAGGCCCGGTGGGGGATGGTGGAACGACCTCCTGGGGACGGGCGCCGACGAGCAGCCGCAGGCGACGACCTCCTCCCATCGGCAGCAGCCTCTGGCGGGTTCCTCGTCCGCGAGGTCGGGCCCGCTCCATGACCCGCGAGTGGTCGGCGAGTTCACGCGTGGGCCCGCGGCTTTCCTTCGGGAGAATGTGGTGCTGCTGCGTCTGGACGAAGGCATGCGGGCACGGATGCCAGGTTCGGGCCTCGACGTGTCCCGGTTCCTGACCTGGATGAATGGCAAGGACCAGCATTGGTTCGGTCTGACGAGGGATCCGGTTCGGTCGACGGCCGACAGGCCGGTGTATTTGCTGACTCCCGCGGTGGAGAAGTACGTCGAGGAGTTCGGCCGTGATGATGCCGCGTTGCAGGGGATCGTGCGGGGGCATGCTGTGCCTGCGGTGCGCGGTCCGGGGAATTATGTGGCCGCGCATTACGTGCCGTATCTGCCGGGTTCGACGACGGATCCGGAGGCGAATATCGGGCACGCTGATATTCCGGTGCGTGGGGGAGAGGGGTTCAGTCCTGACTTCGTTTT
Organism: Streptomyces sp. NPDC058469; assembly: GCF_042721125.1. Classification (NCBI taxonomy): domain Bacteria; kingdom Bacillati; phylum Actinomycetota; class Actinomycetes; order Kitasatosporales; family Streptomycetaceae; genus Streptomyces; species Streptomyces sp. NPDC058469. Next base: position 23,544 of record NZ_JBHXME010000152.1, on the reverse strand, counting down.
CACCGCTGCGATGAATGGTTGCGCTTTGGTGGTGACGGAGGGTACGAGGGAGGGCGCCCTGACTGTCTGGCATTACCAGTCGCCGAACGGTGCGATCAACGGGGCGGCCGCGGAGGTGTTCCGTGGTGAGCGTCGTCCGCTGGAGTGGTTCGGATTCCGGGATTACATGTGGAACCCGGACCCGAAGGGGCTGCCCGAGGCGACGAACATGTTGTGGCGAGGTCCGGATGGCTGGGAGATTCTGAGCCAGGCGAATCACACAGGGCTGTTCTCGGCGGACGAGGTGGGGTTCGACGGGTTCCGGTCGCGGAAACTCGCTCCGGGGCGTGAATGGGTGTACGTCCGGGACATCCACCGGGCCGTCGCGGCGGAGCACCTTGAAACGATTGCCAAGGGTGATGAATACACCCGTGCGTTGAAGATGGACGAGAGTGACCTGAATCTCGCGTCGGCCTACGGGCTGGTGCGGAATGAGGCCAGTTCCGATGTGAGCAAGCTGGAAGGTGTCCGCGGGCCGCAGGAGTTGCTTGAGGTCGTCCGGGAGCTTCAGAAGAGTCATCAGGTTGCGGACGGGCTGGTCCGTGTGATGCTGAGCCAGCAGGCCATCGCGGAGGCGCGGGAGAGCCGGAGCAGGGTGGCCCGCAGGAACAACGCGACAGGCGTTGTCGAAAGCCGCCTGAAGATGCGCGAGATCATCTCCGAGGTCTCCCGAACGGGCTGGCTCGACCAGTTGGAGCGGGAAGCCGCGTATCTGTCCGCCCGGGTGACGACGGACGACAGTGCCCAACTCGCCCCCGGACACACGCCGTTGGCAGACGACCCGCCGACGCCGTTCGCGCCGGGTGCCGATATGTCGGCACCCTGGGCGCAGAACTCGCGGCTTGAGCCCGAAGACACGGAAGCCACGACAGAAGGCGTGACAGAAGACGGAGACGACACACCCTCGATCCCCCGGCGGGACAAGGGCAAGGGCACCGACCTCAGCGAGGCCGAGCCGGCCGAGGTCGGTCAGGAGAGTGATGGCGAGGTCCTGGACGAGGAGGACTGGCAGCAGGTTCTGCACCTCGTTCGGATCTGGGGCCCCTACCCGGCGGACCTGGACCCGGCCTCCCCGCTCCATGAGCAGAGGCGTCTCGACGTGGCGGCCGTCGCTCAGGCGATGGCCGAGGGCGGCTCCTATGCCGCCCGGTCCGAGGCCCAATCGCGCGGCCGGGCAAGGGGAGTTACCCCGGGGGCCGTCGACTCGTCGACCGGCGCGGTGTCGGCGGACACCCTGTCGGTGAAGGGCGATGCGTGGCGGGCGGTTCTGCTGGCGGAGGCAGTGAGTGTTGGAGCGCCCGCCCCGGTGCCGGACGTGACGGCGGACCCGCTGGGCGACGCCTGGGCCGGATGGCAGGAAGCGCTGTCGGCGGCGGCGTCCGTGCGCGATGCTCAGCGTGTCCTGGACTGGATGGATGAGCACCGCAGTGTGCCCGCGGCGGTCGAGGTGCGCGAGAAGGCGTCCGAGGCGGTGGCGACGGCGGCGTCAGGAGTGGACGCGGCCGAGGACGAACTGTGGCTCCTGGGGCTCGACCCCAAGCGGCTGGCGGCGCTGTACGCGACGTTCGAGGCCGGTTGGACAGCCGTTCGGCCGGCGTTGCCGGGTGGCATGTTCGGCGGTGGCCTGACCGAGGCCGGCGAGCCGGTCTACCGCGCAGGGCTCGATGAGGCCCAAGTACCGTTCCGGCAAGGGGAGACGGAGCTGGACGAGGCCGGGCTGGCGGCTGTCCAGCAGGCCGCCCTCCCGATCGCGCGGGTGCTGGCGAACTGGTACGGGCAGGGCGCGGCTGTGTCCCCATTTGTCCAGGTGGACATCGCTGGCTCCAGGAGGTATGCCGCTGGTCGCGAGAAGGCGATCAGGGTTGCGCTGGGTGACGCGGTGCAGGAGCAGCTGACGGTTCTCCGGCCGCATAGTGGGCGGCCGCACATCGAGGTCAATCCGGTCCCCATGCGGGAGCAGACGGAGGGTGGCCCGATGGCTACGGTGTCTCTGGACGAGCGTAATGCCGTGCGTGCGGCGCTCGCTGATCCGGCCGGAATGGATGTCCGCCGACGTACATACCCGATCCACACGCCGCCTGCCCGCCTGGTGCACGATCTGCGCACGGGTCTTTTCGGGGAGGATCAGTCTTCCTCCCGGTTGGAAGTTATTGCGGGTCTTTCACTGGAACACCGGCGGTGGCTGGCCGTGGATCCGGTCTTTGTGGGTGCGTTGGCGGCGACTTTGGAGGCGTCGCAGGTCGCGCGGGTCGCCGCGGCGCTGATGGTGGAGGTGCCTGTAGGGACCGAGTCGCCACTGGCTACGCGGTACGAGCTGGAGCGACTGGTGGCCCGAATGCTGGTGACCCCGGATATCGCTGCGGAGATGCTGCTGCGGGGCACCCGCCTGATCGCTCTGCCGCGTTCGTGGAACGCCGCCGCACTGCTCGCCGAACACTCCCCGCAGCGATGGCAGAATGTTCCTGCTCCCTCTGGCCGGAACTTTACCCATCGGAGCTATCCGCTTCTCGGAGTCTTCGCAGAGGAAACCATCAATGGTGTGCCCGAGGAGAACGGACGCATTCCATATCCTGACGGGATGGCACCCTCCATCCATGAGATGGGGCACCTGGTTCACTACCTGCTCGCCGCCGCCGAGCTCGCATTGATCCTGGACATGTTCCAGGCCTTGCACGCAGCCGATGACGCGGCCTTGGCCGCCGGGATACCCGTTCACTTGCTGCCCTCGCATTGGCCCAACGGCGTTCGGCAGGTTCTCCTCGAGTCCGGCGTCCTCAGCCGGTTCAACTACTCGGCCGAGAACGTGTACGAATTCTTCGCGGAACTGGTGGCCGCGTGGATGGGCATGAACTTTGATATTGACCCTTTTACGCGACAGCCGCGTAACAACGGCAGGCAGTGGGTCATCGACAACATGCCTGCTGTGGTTCCTCTGTTGACGCGCTTGTTCGGTCCTGGGCATGAAAGAAGCCACGAGTTCACGGCGAATCCTCTCAACCTGCATCTTTCCTACACGTATCTGACCGATTTCCAACCGATGCTTCAGAGCCAGCGGTGGCAGGATCTGTTGGGCGCCGGGGCGGACGCGGAGCAGCTGGCGGCGCGGAGGGATGCCGCCTCTGCGTGGGAAGATGCGCGGGCGGCGTTGGCTCGTGCCCAAGAGGCGAAGGCGCCCTTCGAGACTGTGCCGCAGGATCAGCCTCTGCCCGACGGGTACTACGAGGCATGGGACGCGGTGAGCGCGGCCCAGGATGTCCTGGACGTCGCCGAGGAGCGGCTGAACGCGACGGGGTTGGACCCGGATCGCCTGGCCGACGCGATGACAGGCTGGAGGGACGCGCGGCGGGACGGCAGTATCTGGGCCCCGGATCCTGTTGTGACGGACGAAGCGTTGGCCCTCGCCGCGGAGGAGCGTACCGACGCCTGGACGCGGGTGCTGGCCGAGTTGGCGGGCGTACCGAATCCCACAGGCCCGCTCGGCGCCGCGGAGAAGGCCCGCGAGTCGGCATGGCGACGGTGGCATACGGCAAGCGCCGCCGCGGAGGCCGCCCATTCCTGGTTCCTCACCTCCACACCAGAGGAGGGTTTGGCAGTCGAGGACCCGGCTCAGCTGACCGAGGCCACGCTTGCGGTGGAGACCACGAGCACCGAGCTGAAGTCGGCAGAGGCGGCGATCATCCAACTGGGCCTGGAACCAGGGGCTCTGGGTCGTGCGTACGAGAACTTCGTCGCAGGGACAACCGGCACCACCGCCACGCGGCCCGCCTCACCGCCGGAGCCTCCGGCGCCGACGGGGCCCGGTTCGGTCACGGCGTCGCGGAAGCGGCGGGTGGTCCGGGAGGTCACCGTGGACGACGCGCGCCACGAGACGCTGGAGGTCGAGCCCAACGGCGACTGCTTCTTCATCTCCCTGCTGGCCGGCACCACCCGGCAGCTCCGCGACTCGCCCCTGCGCCACCTGGACGTCCCGCAGCTCCGGGCCCGTGTGGCCGACTGGCTGGAGGGTGACAGCCCGGAGGCGGTCGCCATGCGCGCGACCCTCGACTCGGGGCCGGGGCCGATCAGCGTCCTGCTCAACGATCTCAGCATCGTTCAGTTGGAGGCGCTCCTGGGAGACAAGGCTCCTGCGTTGTCGGCCGCTGAACTGGCCCGGATCGACAGGGACTTGGCGCGTCCGCAGTACGCCCGTGAACTCGTCCGCCGGTTCACCAATCTCGCCGACCGGGGCATCGTCGGTGACTTCACCGCGGGCGCGGCCGCTCGGCTCCTGCACGACTTCACCCCAGACCCGCGGGCAATCCGGACAGAGGACCGCCAGCGTCTCATCGAGGAGGCGCGCCTGGCCGGGCTCCGCAGGCTGGCGGAGCAGGTATTCGCCACCCCCACGGATCGGAACAAGCCTCTCTATGCCGCTCTCATCGCCCGCTACCCGAGCCTGACGGAGACCTTCCCGAAGCTGGACTACATGTTGAAGGCGTCCACCAGCGCGCTCGTCGTGCAGTCCATCCTCCACACCGACATGTGGATGAGCCCGTTCTACGACCGGGTGCCGCACATCACCGCGACCGCGCTCGATCTCAACATCACCGTCGTCGAGTCCTTCGATCCCGAGCCCGGTGCTCCGGCCTTCACCAACTCCTTGAACCCGAAGGCGTCCCAGTCCCTGCACGTCTTTTACCAGGACGGCAACCACTACTCCGCCATGAACCGGGTCGGCGGCCCGGCTCCCGCCACCGCGAAGCCACTGACCGCCGCCATACGACCCTCCGGTCCGCGGCCCGGCCCGGCTCCGCGGGGCGCCCGCACCAGGCCGGAACTGGCCGGCCTCGCCGCCTTCCTGCGCGGCCATGAGGCCAGCGAGTCCCTCATCGGCCGCCTGGACGGCCTGTCCGTACAGGGTGCCGCCCAACTCAACAGCCTGCTCCAGCGCTCCGGTTCCGGTCCGCGGCCCTTCGACGGCGCGCCGGGGGTGGCCGCGAGGGAGTCGGAAGCGGAGACCGAGGGTGTGCCGGGCGTGTTCGATCCCTTCGCGTTGCGGCCGGGGGACGGGGCGTTGGAGTTGGTGGGTTCGCTGGTGGAGATGCCGGCGGAGGTGCGGCAGCCGGTCGCTGCGCGGATGGTATTGGCGGCGTTGGCGGGTCGGGTGTTCGCGAACCCGGAGGTGGCGGAACGGGTCGTGGCGGCCGGAGTCCGGATCGTCGTGGTCCCGAGGGACCGTCGGGTGACGGATCTACCGGGGTACGAGGGTCTGTCGGAGGGCGGTGCGCGGCATTTGCGGGACGGTCGTCCGGTGGCGGACAGCCGTGGCCTGTTCGACCCGGTGCGCAAGGTGGCCTTCGTCGCGGAGGAGAACCTCCTGGGCGCGCGTCCGGAGGTGGACGGCGCGGTGGACGAGCATCCTGACGGCTACTCCAGCGCCGCGCACGAAATGCTCCACCCGGTGTACGACTTCGGGTTGACGGCACGCGACCGGGAGGGCGTGGAGGCATCCTTCGACGCCAAGCGTGAGCGCGGGAAGTCGGAGGAGTGGGCGGACGGACCGCGTTTGTTCCTCGCCGACGGCACGGTCGTGGAGAACTACGGCTCCGGGGCCCCGGGTGAGCACTGGGTGCAGACCGCGGTCGCCTACCTGGGTATGAACGCGGGCCGCGACCCGCACACGGGTCTGCCGCGCAACAACGGTCCGGCGTGGGTGGCCCAGCACGAGCCGGGTCTCCTGCCCCTGCTCCAGCGGCTCTTCGGGAAACCGACGGACACCGATGCGGCGCTGCTCGCCAACCCCGCCTCGGCCGCTCGTGCCGAGGACGCCCTCTGGAGTGCTTACCGGTCCGTCGTCGATCGTACGGAGGACGGTGACACCGACGCGTCAACAGCCGCGACCGCGACCGGTCACCCGCTGGACATGCTGAACGACGACCGGGCCGAAGGCGCTACCCGGCCCACCGAGGACCAGTACGCCGCGAGGCTGGCACAACTGCTGGCCGATACCCCGGTCGATGCCGACTCGGCGCGCGAACTGCTGCTGCACCGGCTTGACGGCCCGGAGTCGCTGGTCACCTCCGGGCTGGAGAACGCCTTCGAACAGCGGACCGGCAGCACGATCCCGCAGGCGGTCCACGCGGCCAAGGACCGGGGCCTGTCGGACACCGAGGCCGACGAGATCCTGGAGAACACCGGCCTCGGGTTCGGCAGGGCCGTCTTCCAAGTGTCCCCGGGCGTAGGCACCACCGGTCCGGAGAGGCATACGTCCTCCGGCACGATGGACGTGTACGCCAAGGTACTGGGCCGCGTCCTCAAGGGTCGGCCCGTCCAGCTGAACGCCGTTACCGAGATTCTGCGCCGCAGTGCTTCGATGCCCGGTTCGCAGCATCCCTTCGAGCTGGAGGAGTCCTACCGCCTGCAGAACGGGAGCACGCTCGCGGACGCCGTCGTCGACGCCGTGGCGGACGGCCGGCTGACGCAGGAGTACCTGCCTCACATCTTCAAGGAACTCGGACTTGCCCGTGACTTCACCCTCACCGCACCTCCGCCACAAGATCTCGCCGTGCCTCCCGGGATGGCGCCCGGCCAACTCAAGAGCGTCAGGGACTTCGCGGCCAAGCTTCACGAGCTGACCGAGGTTTCCGATGCCGAAGGCACCCAGAGCATGCTCCGGATGCTCGACGGGGACCTGCGCAAGGTCTGGGCCGTCCAGGCTGCCTGGACCGATGCGTACGGGTCCGATCTGCGCACCGAAGTCACCCGGTTGTGGGCGGAGAACTCCCCCCTGATCGGCATTGTCTTCGGCACGCCCACTCCGTATCCGGTTCCGCTTGAGCAGTTGCGGGCCTGGTACGGCGAACTCGCGCGACTGCACTTCGAACACCACCTGCACGGACCGACCCCGGTACTGGCCACGTATCCGGAGGAAGGCTGCTTCATCCGGGCCCACCTGTGGTCGATGCAGTTGATGCAGTGGGGTGTCACTCCCCGCAAGATTTTCGCGGCCCGTACCTCGCCCCCTCTCGCGGCCACGATCGTGCACCCCGACGGAGCGGCCGGCGGCGCACCCCTCGATGTCAAGTGGAACTACCACGTGGCACCCCTGGTCGAGACCATTGTCGACGGCCAGCGGACGACGATGGTCCTGGACCCGGCCCTCAGGGCGGGCCTTCTCACGGAGACGGATTGGCTGGAGCGGATCAACGCGGAGCCGGAGGCCTCGGTGACGTTCGACGGCACCCTCGCCGAAGTGCAGGCCCAGCTCACCGCTCAGTTGGAAGACGACCAAGAGGGCTGGGACGACGCCTTGGGCTTCATGCTCCCGGTCGGGGAGGCAGTGGTGGTCCGCACCGACGTCCACGCCTACACATGGCCGGGCCCGGCGGTGCAGGTTCCGGACTCGCTCTGGACTCTCGACCGCAGGACCTGGCACGTCGGCGACACGCTTCGCGATTACTCCGTCCAGTCAGCCCGCAGCGCGTTGGTGCGGGCGTTGTCGACCAGCTTGGACATGGTCAGCGGATGGGCGGCGGACGAGCGGGCGGAGCGGATCCGGGAGATCGTGCTGGCCAACCCCTCGGAGGTGCGGTCCGGCCTGCTGACCGACCACCGGCGACTGGACCTGAAGCTCGAGCGGGAGCTGCCGTACGAGTACTACGCGGAGATCGCGGCACTCTTCCTCCCGCCGACCAGCCAGCCCACGCTGGGGCAGCTGGTGGGCCGGATGGACAGTGACCTCAAGGCTCTGTCCTCGGCCCAGGGGGATCGAGAGGCAGCAGTGTCTGCGGGTGGTGTTCCGCATGGGGCGACTCCATCCGGCGCATCGGAGTTCTCGCACGCCACTGAACTACCGGATGAGCAGCCCGAAGTCACCGACGGCGGTGACCAGTTCGCCGAAGTCGAGTCCGTCGAAACGTTGGGCGGCGCGTTGGCCCTGGACGCGGTGTCGGCAAAGGGTGATGCATGGCGGGAGGTCCTGCGGGCAGAGGCGTCGCGTGTCGAAGGGCCCGTCCCGGTGCGGGACACCACCGCGGATCCGTTGGGTGACGCCTGGGCCGTATGGCAGGAGGCGCTGCTGGCGGCGGAGTCCGCGCGTGATACCCGGCGGGTGCTGGCCGGATTGGACGCGCACCGCAGTGTGCCCGTGCCGGTAGAGGTGCGTGAGGCCGCGGACGTGGCTGTGGCGGCGGCCGAGGAGGAAGTGGGAGCGGCTGAGGCCGAACTGAGCTCCTTGGGGCATGAGCCCGAGCAACTGGCGTCGTTGTACGCGGTTTTCGAGGCCAAGTGGGCGGCCGGTCACCCGGGGTTGCCAGGGGGCATGCCCGGTGGTGGTCTGACCGAGACCGGCGAGCCGGTCTACCGTGCGGGGCTCGCGGAGTTCCATGTGCCGTTTCCGTCCCGGCGGGCGGTGCTGGATGAGGCTGGACTGGCGGCCGTTCAGCAGGCCGCCCTGCCGATCGCTCGGGTCGTCGGGAACTGGGTCGGCCAGGGGGCGCCTCTATTCCCGTCCGTCCAGGTGGACATCGCTGACGGGTCACTTGCCGCACGTCGCGGGAAGGCGATCAGGGATGCGCTGGGCGATGCGTTGGAGGAGCAGCTGACGGCCCTCGAACTGCGTGGGCGGCCGCACATCGAGGTCAACGTGGTCCCCCTGAGGGAGATGGCGCCGGGTCCGGTGGCCAAGGTCTACCTGGACGAGGACGAGGCCGTTCGGGCGGCGCTCGCCGACCCGACCGGTATGGACGCCCGCCGATCGACGTACCCGATCCACACGCCGCCTGCCGGGGTGGTGCGGTCGTTGCGCACAACTCTTCTTCGAGTCGATCAGCCCACCCGGTTGCGGGTCATCGCGGAGCTTTCGCCGGTGCACCGGCGATGGTTGGCTGTGGATCCGGTCTTCGTGGGTGCGCTGGCCGTGTCTTTGGAGTCGCCGCAGGTTGCGGGGGTGGCCGCAGCGCTGATGGTAGAGGTACCCGCGGGGGCCGAGTCGCCGCTTGCGGCGCGCTATGAGCTGGAGCGGCTGGCGGCCCGGATGCTCGTGAACCCAGATGTCGCGACGCAGATGCTGCTGCGGGGTACCCGTCTGGTCGTGCTGCCGCGTTCGTGGCACCCCACCGAACTATTCGCCGAACACTCCTCGTTGCGATGGGCTAGTAATGCAGGTCTCCATCGCAACATCGCGCACAGGGTCTACCCCCTCGTCGGGATCTTCGCTGAGGAGAACATCCTCGGTCAGCCTCTGGCGGACGGATTCTTCGATTATGAGGACGGGCACTCGCCTCCCATTCACGAGATGATGCACCTGGTTCACTACCTGTTGACTCCCGCCGAGCTGGCTTTGATCGAAGCCCAGTACCAGGCCCTGCACGCAGCCGATCAGGCGGACAAGGCTGCAGGGATCCCCGACCACCTGCTGCCCCCGCGTTGGCCGAACGGTGTTCGACAGGCTCTCCTCGAGTCCGGCGTCCTCAGCCGGCCCAACTACTCGACCGAGAATCCGTGGGAGTGCTTCGCGGAGGCGGGGTCCGCGTGGATGGGCACAAACGTCTCTCCCGACCCCTACACACGACAGGCCCGGAACAACGGCAGGCTCTGGGTCACCGCCAGTCTGCCTTCCCTGGTGCCTCTGCTGACGCGCCTGTTCGGTCCCGGGCATCGGCGCAGCCACGCGTTCACGGCGAATCCCATCAACGTTGACATCTCCTATGCCCGGCTCGCCGACTTCCAGACGATGCTGAGGGACGGGCAGTGGCGGAGGCTGCTGGGTGCCGGTGCGGACGCGGAGCAACTGGCCTCGCGTATGAGCGCCTGGTCGGAGTGGGTCGACGCGTGGGCAGCGTGGGGTCGTGCCACAGAGGCTAAGGCGGCGCTCGAGGCCATGCCGGAGGAGCGGCCCGTCGGGTGGGACCAGGCCGTCGCCCTGGTGACCGACACCGAGGGCGTCGTGGCGGACACTGAGAAGCGGCTGAACGAGGTGGGGCTGGACCCGGAGCGCCTGTTTGTTGCTGAGAGCCACTGGCGGGACGTGCGAGACAAAGGCAGCACCTGGGCCCCACGTACTGTCCGGACAGACGAAGCGTTGGCCGCTGCTGCGGCGGCACGTCGCGACGAGTGGCTGCGGGTGCTGGCCGGGATGGCGGGGGAGTCCAATCCCACGGGCCCACTCGGGGACGCGGACAACTTCCGCGGCGCGGCCTGGTGGCGGTGGCATACGGCGAGTGCAGCCGCGGAGGCCGCCAGTGCCTGGTCCCTCACATCTTCGCGTGGCGTTGACGGTGATCCCGATGTTGAGGACGAGGCTCAGCGGGTCTCCGCTCTGCGCGCGTCGGCCGTCGCGAACGCCGAGCTGGAGATGGCCCAGGCGGCGGTCGTCGGACTGGGGCTGGACCCGGACGCTTTGGGCCGTGGGTACCGGGACGCCGTTGCGGCCTGGGACAACGGTGCCAGGCTGGTAGTCGCGGACCTGATGGGATCGGCTCCGCCGCGTCGTTTCGCGCGGGCCTCGATGATGGGCGGTCCGGTCGCGAAGGATGCCGCGTGGCGTGCGGAGTTGGCTGCGATGGCGGCGCCTTTGGCTGCGCCGGTCGCGGCTCCAGCGCGAGAGGCGCTCGAGAAGGCATGGGACGATCGGCGTGCGGCGCTGCACGAGTGGGAGCAGGCACGCCACGGTGAGCGTGATGTCGTCGACGCGGTGGTGGCGCGGCTGGTCGGGACCGAGCAGGCGCTGCGGGCCCTCGGCCACGATCCGGTGGATCTCGTCACCGCCCATGCGATGTTCGACCGCCAGTGGGACGCCGACCATCCGGAGATCCTTGAACCGGTCATGCCGGTCTACTACCCGCAGGCGCCGACGTGGCTCGGCTCGGAAGGGCCGGGCAGTGGCGAGGTTCCGTAGTCGAAGCGGAGGCGTCTTGGCGAGCACTCTCTCGCGGGCGGAGCTTCGGACGTGCGTGTGCCGCTGGGCGAGGCGGTCGAGGTGACACCGCCGAGCGCGGCGTATCGCGCGAGGCTCCGGCGTGGCGGTGTCAGTAAAAGCCGCCGATTTCAGGTCCAGCGCTACCGGGTGGAACATCGGGACGAGACCGGTGTGAAGGACTCCTACAACGAGAGCGAGGGTGCGGATTCGTCTGCACCTGGACGCCACGCCGCTGTTGGCACACCACAAGGGTCTGGCAGAGTCGGAGCCCGGTGTGATGGATCCGGCCGGCGTCGCCGAGGTGAGAGTACGGGACGCACTGAGCGCGTTGCGGCAACGCGTGGCTGTTGGCGTCGAGGCGCGTTTCAGCGGCGGTGTACGACTTCCCTATGGGGACGTGCTCGCAGTGGAGCTGCGGTTCGTCGACGCTCCTGCTCATGCACACAGCGAGATCACCGTGATTCCTACGGGGGCGCGGCCGAATTCGGTGACCTGGACCGAGGACATGTCATCGCTCACAGCCGCCCACGAGATCGGACATCACCTGGGCCTGCCGGACGAGTACCGAGAGTCCCAATATCCGCTCCGGAGGGCGGTGTACCCCGAGGACGCCCTGATGATGGGCGGATGGTCGGACTTGAGGGGTGAACCGTGGGTGGACGGTTCGCTGCGGCTGTCGAAGGCGCAGGGTGGTCCTCTTCGCGCTCGTGACCTGAGGTTGATGGGTGCGACCATCGAGAGTGCCCTGCTCCGAGCGGCGCCGGTCGGTATGGGGGTACTTGACGGTGCCGAGACGGACCCGGCGAAGCCCGTATTGCCGGGCACGGCTGCTCTGGAGCAGGGGCTGGCGCCAGCCGGCGTTCCTGAGCTGGGGTTGCCTGCGCGAGCGGTGTTCGGGGCGGATGTGCGACGCCAGGTGCTGTACGGGGACCCGGTGTCGGGCGCTTCTGCCTATCTGATGCCACGGGGGGCCACGGACCGGCTGAAGCCTGTGCGGGTTGGCGACGTGCTGCCGAACACCACGTTCCGCGCGGTGGACCCGGCCGATTCGGCCGGGGTCGCCGGGGGCGGGCCGGCCGCACGGGTTCGTGCCCAGGACGACACCGCTGTCGGCGTGCCGAGGGGCGGGGCCACGGCTTCGGGGCGGGTGATGTTCCCGGCGCATTGGGGTGAGGACGACGCGGTGTACGCGGCGGAGCAGGCGTATCTCCACTCCCTACGTACGGGCTCGATGTCGGCCGATCCGCGCCGTGTCGGCAGGACGCTGTGGACGGGTGTCTACGCGGGGGTGCGGATCGAAGGCGAGGTGGTGGCCGGCGAGTTCACTTCGTTCCGGCCGTCCGAGGACCAGTCGGGTCTGACGGTCGCACCGTTCTTTCCACCACCTCTCCAGCCGACGCCGACGGGAGTCGTACCGATCGCGGGTCCGCGGTTCTCCCAGAGGGTTCGGGACCTCGTTCGTACGGGTGATCGGCGGGCCCGTGTCGGCGTACACCAGGTCCTAGGTGGGACGTTGGGGGAGCGGTACCGGGGTGTGTTGTTGGGGGTCACCACCAAGCCTCACGAAAACGGTACCTTCCGCGCGTTGCCCTTCTTCCTGGAACCCGGGCTTGAAGTCGAGGGGTTCGCTGCGGCCTTCGAGAGCCGATGGCATGCGCACGTCCAGGGTTACCTGACGATGTTCCCGAGGCACTGGTCTGCCGACGAGGTGCTCGACAGAGTCTCGAGCGCGCATGCCAAAGCGGTGCGTGAGCAGTTGGACGAACACAGCTATCGGTGGGTCGGCATGTCCAGGTCGGTGCGCATCGAGGGTGTGGTGCGCGACGGCGAGCACATCGCCTACCGTCCGACGGCCCTCCAGCCGGCGGTCAACTGGCCCGAGGTCGCGCCTGTGGGGTTGACGATGGCGCTCGCGGTCCTGGACGACGCTTCCTCTCTCGCCACCTCGGCGTTCCGGGCACACCACCAGCTCTTCCCCAGCGGTGACCACGCGGTGGTGGGAATCATGAACGTTCGGATCATCCCGACTCACGATGCTGACCCTCACCGGGCGACCGAGGTCGTGAGGGCCCTCCAACGGTCGTTCGACATGAGCTTCAACCAGGCGGCGCGGGCTCACGGCGCCGGGCTCGCGACCGTACAACTCCATCAGGTTGGCGAGGCAGAGCCCGCGCGCCTCGTCATCGAGGTCGGCCCGGAGGAGATCTCCGAGGACGGAATGCTGAAGATGTTCAACGATCTCGTGAGTCCGGAGGGTGACTCGAGCGCCATGGACCGACTGGTGGGGCTCGCATCGGTCCGGCCGGCGGATGATGAGTGGACTCCCAGGAGCGCGGGCCGGGAGGACGGGGACGCACTGCGTGCGGCCGTACACGCGTCGCATCTGCTGAACGCCGGTCCCAGCATGGACACGCGTGGTTTCTACACGCCCGCACCCCCGATGGACGAGACCGGCATGACTGTCGCCGTTCCGCCCACCACGCTGCACGCCATGGTCGCTCCCGGCATCCCGTCGGTGTTCCACCCCGAGGTACGAGTCACCTTCCCCCCGAATGCGCGCGAAGTGGGCCTCACGAACGAGGACATGGTGCTTGCGGTCACCACGGTGGTTCGGCTCGTCACAAGGGTCGACGTTCCCGGCCAACCGGGCCGCCAGATCGTGGCGGGTGCGTACCGCAGGACCGCTCTGCACGTCGAGGCCGTGTTGCAGGACGGTCTCGTGATCGAGGTCCACTTCACGCTGGGGGAGCCGCAGGCGTGACGGTTGCGCCACTGGCGCTTCCCGGAAGGGCAGACCCGGCTTCCCGTCCTGTTCCACCTCGCGGCACCGCACCGCACCGAGGGCCCGCAGCTCCCATGCTGGCGTGAGCCCGTGCACAGTTCCGGGGCCACACCCCCACACGAGCAGGAGAATCATGTCCGAGGATGATCGGTCGGCAGCCGCCGGGTCGATGAAGGTGCTGCGTTCCATCGCGCTGACGGCCGCCGAGCCGCACGAGCCGCCCACACCGCCCGAGGCGGATCCCGGCGAGAGTCTGATGGACAGCCTCCTGGCGATGGGTTCGGCGGAGACCAAGTCGCAGGAGCTGACCGAGCCCCCGACGGAGGAGCCGAAGGCCCAGGCCGCGGTCGAGTCGCCCGAGCCGGTGGCCCCCCTCGCGGAGGCGGCCGGGCCGGGTCCCGGCGCCAACCGCTGGAAGCCCATGGTCGTCGTCGCCGTCGTGGGCATCGGACTGATCAGCCTGCCGCTGGGGATCCTCGCCTACACGGGGTCCGGCGGTGGGGGAGCCAAGGTCACGGCCGAAACCGTCAGTGACGGCAAACCCGGTCAGGGGACGGTGCTCGGCGGCGAGGTCGGCGACATCGGCGTCGTACCTTCGGCGGAGCCCGGAGCTCCCCTCGGCACCGCTCGCTCGAAGACGCCCTCGCACGCCGCCCCGGGAAAGCACAAGGTGGCCCCGTCCAAGCACACCGGCGCAAGCGGTGGCACGACGAAGGGCTCCACGAAGACCGTGCCGAAAGGCACTTCGGCCAAGTCCAAGACATCGAAGACCACTAAGACCACCACCAAGGCCGCTACGGCCGCGAAGACCACCACGTCTTCGAAGACTACGAACTCCACCGCCCTCCCCACCACCCAGATCGTCAGCTTCGCCGCGAGCAAGTGCATCGCTCCGGCGAACGGCAGCATCACGGCCGGCAAGCGACTCGTCCTCCGGGACTGCACCGAGGCCAAGTCCGAGGAGTGGACGCTTCGTTCCGACGGGACCGTACGACTGGGTTCGCTCTGCATGACCGTCTCGGGCGGCTCCAGCGCCAACGGCGCCGCGATGACCCTGGCCCGGTGCACCGGAAGCGGCGCCCAGCACTTCCACCTCAACTCCTCGGACGACCTGGTGAATCTGGGCGCCACCAAGTGCGTCGACGCGAAGGACGCGCAGACCGCGGCGGGGACCCCGTTGCAGCTCTGGACCTGCACGGGCGGCAGCAACCAGAAGTGGGGCAAGGGATGAGAGGGCACGGGCGATGGGAACAGTGACATTCGTCGACGAGACGTCGTACGGGGTACGCGGCGACGCGTGGATGCTGCACGTTGCCGAAGAACGGCTGACGTTGCGTGAGTTGGTCCGGCGGCGCGTCTTCCAGGAAGTGGCGGAGTACAACGCGCGCCGAGGCGGGACGTTCCAGGGGTTGGTACAGCCCACGGACGCGGAGGTCACGCTCAACGGCCACGCGCAAGGGGCACCGCGGCGGATCGATCCGGAGCGTCAGTTCGAGCTGACGGTGGAGGCGATCGGGCGCAACGGCTTCCTGATCTTCGTGGACGACTGCCAGATCGAGGAGCTGGACGAGGAGATCGACCTGGCTCTGGACACGGGGGTCGTCTTCCTCCGACTCCTCGCACTGGCGGGTGGCTGATGAGCACGGGGGTGGGCCGCGTGGCGCGGCTGCTCAGGGCGGTCGGGGACGAGGACATCGACGCCGTACTCGACGTGGCGCTGGAGGCCAACACCGCATCGGGGGGATCGGACAGTCCGGTCGTGGTGTTCAGCGAAGTGCTGGACGCCCTGCGGGACTTGCCGCCCGACATGCGGCGGCGTATCGCCCTCGCGTGTCCCGTCCGGTACGACGGGCTCACGTCGGATGCCTCCTCGCGGCACGCCCTGCTGATGCTGGTCGCGAAGGTCTCCTTCGGGTTGCCGGACGACCTGTTGGTGGGTGAGCGGCGTACCGCGCTGGAGGCCGCGGGTGGGTTCCAGTTCCATCGGCAGGCCCGCGGCGCGGAGGTGCTGGCGCAGGCCGAGTTGGTCGCCGGGCGGGAGCTGACGCCACCGGTGGTCGCGGCGTTCCGGCGCGCCGCCGCCGCAGGACGCGCGGCGCCCTGGAAGACGGTGCTGATCGAGCGGCTGACGGAGCCGGTGCTCAACGTCGGCGAGCCGTGGGCGGAACGGGCGCTGGCGGAGCTGCCGGAACTCGGCGAGGGCTGGCACCGGCTGCTGGAGCACGCGGTGACGGCGACGACGTCCAAGCCGAACGCGCGCTGGGAGAAGACAGGGCGTGCGCTCATCGATGCCCTGGACGCCGGCGGCGACGACTCCGCACGGGCTGTCCGGGAGCGGATCCTGTCCTGGCTGGCGCTCGTCGGCCGGCCTCGTACGATCCCGCTCGTCCCGGACCTCGACACGGACGCGAACAGCGTCTCCGACGAGTACAACATCACCGTGGTACGAGGCCTGGTGTGGCTGCTGTCGTTCCTGCCGCCTCACCCGGACACGGCACGTGCGCTGGGCTCGCTGGCGGAGACCTCGCTGCGGAAGGCGGCGGGCAGCGGCCCCCGCAGCCCGAAGACCGCCAATGCCTGTGTGGTCGCGCTGTCCCGGAGCGACGGCGAGGCCGCGCTCGCGGAACTGGCCCGGCTCGCCACCCGGGTCACCCACCGGGGCACCCTGAAAGTCCTCGACACCGCGCTGGAGACCCGGGCCCTCGCGCTCGGTCTCGGCCGGGAGGAGATCGAGGAACTGGCCGTCCCGGCCTACGGGTTGACGGAGGTGGGCGCAACCGTCGTACGGCTGGGCGAGGCCACCGCCGAACTGCGGGTCCACCGCGGCAGGACCGCCCTGAGCTGGGTGTCGGCGGCCGGCAAGGCGGTCAAGAGCGTGCCGGCGGCCGTACGGCGGGAGCATCCCGAGGAGCTGAAGGAACTCACCGCGGCGGTGAAGGACATCGACAAGATGCTCACCGCGCAGACCGAGCGGCTCGACCGGCAGTTCCTGGCCCGGCGCGGCTGGCCGTACGCGGTGTGGCGCGAACGGTATCTGGACCATCCGCTGGTCGGCACGCTCGCGCGCCGGCTGCTGTGGACGGTGGACGGGCGGCCCTGCGGTTTCGCGGACGGTGCGCTACGGACCGTGGCCGACGCCGAGTTGGCGACCGTGGCGGACGACGCCCGGGTGGAGTTGTGGCATCCGGTGGGCCGGGACATCGCGGAGGTCATGGCCTGGCGGGACTGGCTGGAACGGCACGGGATCACCCAGCCGTTCAAGCAGGCCCACCGGGAGGTGTACCTGCTCACCGACGCGGAGCGGAGCACCGGCGTCTACTCCAACCGGTTCGCCGCGCATGTCCTGCGCCAGCACCAGTTCCAGGCGCTGGCCGCGGTGCGCGGCTGGGCCGGCCGGCTGCGCCGGGCCGTGGACACCGCCGACCCCCCGGTCACCCGGGAGCTGCCGCACTGGGGGCTGCGCGCCGAGTTCTGGGTCACCTGCGACGGCACCGAGTGGGGCGAGGGCACCACCGAGTCGGGTGACTATCTGTGGCTGCACACCGACCAGGTGCGGTTCTATCCGGTGGACGCGCCCCGCAACCTCGCGCCGACCTTCGGCGGCGCCGGGTACGCCATGGAGCCGACCGGTGATCAACAGCCGGTCGAGCCGGTGCCGTTGGCGGAGGTACCCGAGCTGGTGCTCAGCGAAGTGCTGCGCGACGTGGACCTGTTCGTGGGGGTGACGAGTGTCGGCAACGACCCGACCTGGCAGGACGGCGGCCCGGACAACCGGTTCCGGGAGTACTGGACGTCGTACAGCTTCGGCGAGTTGAGCCAGAGCGCGCAGACCCGCCGGGAGCTGCTGACCCGCCTCCTGCCGCGGCTGGCGATCGGCGGACAGTGCGCGGTCGAGGGCCGGTTCCTGCACGTGAAGGGCAGCCGCAACACGTACCGGATCCATCTCGGCTCCGGGAACATCCTGATGTCACCGGGCGACCGCTATCTGTGCGTCGTGCCGTCGTCCTCGGCCGTGACCACCGGGCCCGACGCGCAGCTGCCGTTCGACGGGGACCGGACTCTGTCGCTGATCCTCAGCAAGGCGATGCTCCTGGCGAAGGACGAGGAGATCACCGATCCGACGATTCTCAGCCAGCTCTGACATGGCCTGTTACAGGAGGTGGAGCATGCCACTAGTCCCTGCTGTTCGCGGGTTCAGCCGGCTCCTGGAGGGGCCGTGATCCAGCGAGCGACACCACGCACGTGGCATCAGGGGCAGATCCGAAGACAGGTGCCCAGCTGTGTGGTGGTGATCTCGTTCGATCCGGATTCCAGCCGCGAGTGGGCCACCCCGATACGACGCAACGGGCTCGGGCAGCTGTTCACCCGCCCGTGGGGCGACCTGGACGCCTACCGTGTTCTGCTCAACTCCCCGTGCTCGTTGGCCGTGTTCGACGTTCCGGACGAACGTCCGCTGTCCGTGGTCCGTGACCACATCAAGGCGCTGAGCCTGATCGCACCGGTCGTCGTCCTGGCGGCCAAGTGCCGTAGCGTCGACGAGCTTCTGAACGCCGGCGCGGTCGACGCCCTCCCCCGTCACGCGCCGGCCCAGGAGATCAGTGCCAGGTTGCGAGCCGATCTGCGCTGGCTGGCCACGCACCAGGTCGAGCGGCCGGAGCGTCGCTCACTCTCGGGACCGGGACCGGCCGACATGCCGCGCGGGGGAAGTGGCTCACGGACCTCCCAAGCTTCCCAAGCCTTCATGCTGGATCTTCTAACGGCACAGTCCGAGTCAGGAGTCACTTTCTCCTGTCACGACCTGCGGCTGCTGCTCGGGTCCGCCGGGACCCCCCTGAGCCGGCGGGCGTTGCGTGGCCGGGTGGAACGACTGAGCCCGAAGCTGTCGGCCATGGGGCACCGGCTGAGCCGGAACCACCAATGGGGCCAGGACTTCTTCAGGGTCGAGGCGGCGAGCTGACGCCGATCGGCGCGGCCTTGCCCGATAGCGCTCCGCGATGTTGCCCGAAGGGGCCACGTCCGAGCGTCCGGAGCCTGATACGGGCAGGGTGGACCACAGCCAGGATGTTCCCCGCGCACACCGCAGGATCACCAGCAGCGAGAACGAGGAGGTCCCGGCGTGGCACGCCAGCTGATCACCGTCGACCCGAAGGGCGCCGACGGACACCGCACCGTGGCGGACGCGCTGGCGCGTGCCCGCACCGGTGCCGTCATCAGCATTCGTCCCGGCGTGTACGTCGAGAACCTGGTCATCTCCACCCGCGTGACGCTCGTCGCGGACGGTCCGCGAGGCAGCGTGGAGATAGCTCCGCGGCGCGGCACCACGCTGACGCTGGACGCCGACGGGGTCATGGTCACCGACATCCTGCTGCGCGGCGGCGAGAGCGACGTGCCGGTCGTGGACGCGGCCCGTGGCCAAGTGGCCCTGCAGGGCTGCGATGTCGTGGGCAACGGCTGGGCGGCGGTGCTCAGTCGCGGCACCGGTTCGCTCGCCTTGCGCGAGTGCCGGATCACGAACGCCGTTGGCGCGGGCGTAGTGGATACGTCCTCGGCGAGCAGCGTCATGGACAACTGCGTCATCGAGCACCTGGGCAGTTCGGCCGTCGTCATCGGCGAACAGGGCCGCATCCTCGTGCGCAACTGCCGTATGCGCGACGCCAAGGGCAACGGTCTGCTGGCCAACGGCAGCGCGGGCGGCACCGTCGAGGACTGCGAGATCTCCGCGACGGACAAGCCGGCCATCGCCCTGGAAGGCGGCAGTTCGACGACGGTGAGCCGGGTACGGGTCACCGGCGTGACCGTCGGAGCGTTTCTCACCTCCACCTCGCGGACCGTGCTGGAGGACGTGCACGTCGAGGACACCTCAGGCCACGGCATCGTCGTTTCCGCTGGCTCCGACCCGTTGCTGCGCCGCTGCTCCACGAGCCGCACCCGCGGCAACGGCCTGGTCGTGACCGGGCGGGCGCGCGGCGACTACGAGTCCTGCTCGTTCGGGTCCGCCGAGCAGGCCGCGGTGTACGTCACCGAATCCAGCACCCCGTTGTTCACCGAGGCTTCGGTGAACGCGACGGAGGGCGACGGCCTGCTGCTCACCGACGAGTGCGCGGCCGAGTTCGACCGGCTGGAGGTCACCGACGTCGGCGGGGTCGGCGTGTCCATCCGTTCCGGGGCAGACCCGTTGCTGAAGCGCGCCAGGATCAGTCATACGGGCGGCCATGGCATCGAGGTCACCGAGGACGGCCGGGGCCGGGTCGAAGACTGCGAGGTGGCCGACAGCGCTGCCGCCGCCCTGCGCGTCGAGGGGCATGGCAATCCGTACGTCTCGCGCAGTGTGTTCCGGGACGCGGGCACCACCGGGGTATCCGTGGGAGCCCGTGGCCTGGGCTCGTTGCTGGACTGTACGGTCACCGACAGCGCGGGAGCCGGCGTTCTCATCGAGACGAGCGGTGAACTCGCACTGACCCGGACTACGGTGACCCGCGCCGGAAGCCACGGCGTGCAGCTCTCCGCGGGCTCGCGCGGTTCGCTCGCCGGCTGCGAGCTGACGGCGAACCAGGGCGACGGGCTGCGGATCGAGAGCGGCGAGCAGATCAGCGTTACCAACAGCGCCGTGCGGGGCAACGTCTCGGCGGGGCTGCGCCACACCCAGCCTGGTCCACGGCTGTCTGTCGACGGTCTGGTCAGCGAGGGCAACGGCGGCGTGGACGTGTGGCAGGACGCGCCCGAGCAGCCGGAGCCCGGCAGCCCTTCGGCAGTGGCCGCTGCCCTCGATGGCACCCCGGCCGCCTCGGCACCGGCTCAACCGGAGGGCCCGCTTGAGGAGTTGGAGGGCCTGATCGGCCTGGCAGCCGTCAAGCATCAGGTGACGACACTGGTCAACCTCAACCGCATGGCCCAGCGACGGGTCCGGCTGGGCATCCCCGCGCCGCCGATGAGCCGCCACCTGGTGTTCGCCGGTCCTCCCGGTACTGGCAAGACAACCGTGGCCCGCCTCTACGGCCGGATCCTCGCCTCCCTCGGTGCGCTGCCGTCCGGTCACCTCGTCGAGGTATCCCGCGCCGATCTGGTCGCCCAGGTCATCGGCGGCACCGCCATCAAGACCACGGAGGTCTTCGAACGGGCGATGGGCGGTGTGCTGTTCGTGGACGAGGCGTACACCCTGCTGTCCGACAGCCGCGGTTCTGGCGCGGACTTCGGGCAGGAGGCCATCGACACCCTCGTCAAGCTCATCGAGGACCACCGCGACGAACTCGTGGTGATCGTCGCCGGCTACACCGACGAGATGGGCGACTTCCTCTCCGCGAACCCCGGGCTCGCCTCCCGGTTCACCCGCACCATCGAGTTCGCCAACTACACCGTCGAGGAGCTCGTCACCATCGTCGAGTCCTTCTGCGAGGCCCACAGCTACTCGCTCGGGGCGCTCACCAGGGAGGCGCTCGCGGTGCACTTCTCCCGGATGCGGCGCGATGCCACGTTCGGCAACGGCCGTGCCGCGCGACGGGTCTTCGAGGAGATGGTGGACCGTCAGTCGTTCCGGCTCGCGTCGGCCTTCGACGCCGACGAGAGCGACCTCACCACCCTGCTGCCGGACGACGTCGGGGCCGAGGAGGCCGCCATCGTCGCCGGTGGGGAGGAGGAGGCCCCCGGCGACTCCGACATGCTCGCCACCCTCAACGCCATGATCGGGCTCGGCGCCGTCAAGCGGGAGGTGGGCGGCATCGTCGACCTGCTCACGACCGTGCGCCAGCGTGCCGCCGTAGGTCTGCCGACCCCGCAGGTCAGCCATCACGCCGTGTTCTCCGGCCCGCCGGGCACGGGCAAGACGACGGTGGCCCGGCTGTACGCGGAACTCCTGCGTTCCTTCGGGGTGTTGCAGCGTGGGCAGCTAGTCGAGGTGGCCCGGGCCGACCTCGTGGGCCGCTACGTCGGGCATACCGCGCAGCTCACCCAAGAGGCGTTCGCGCGGGCGCGTGGTGGGGTCCTGTTCATCGACGAGGCCTACACACTGACACCGGTCAACTCAGGCTCCGACTTCGGCCAGGAGGCTGTGGACACCCTCCTGAAGCTGATGGAGGACCACCGTGACGACACCGTGGTGATCGCAGCCGGATACACCGAGGAGATGCAGCGATTCCTCGCCTCCAACCCTGGCCTCGCCTCCCGGTTCACCCGGCGGATCGAGTTCGAGAACTACACCCCGGAGGAACTCGTCACGATCCTCCGCGTCCAGGCCGAGGCGGTCGGCTACGCCCTGGCGAAGCCGACGCTGAAGGCCTTGTACCTGCACATGGAGTCGGTCCCGCGTGGCCGCTCCTTCGGCAACGCCCGCATGGCCCGCCAGCTCCTGGAAACCATGATGACCCGCCAGGCGGGACGCATGAGCCGCCTCGACAACCCGGACATGGAGGCGCTCACCACGCTCCTGCCCGTCGATGTCCCGGCGACGACGGAACTGGCACAGGGGCGGGTCTGACGGAATCTGAGGACCCGGATCACGCGGCAGGGTGCGTGGATCCGGGGCCACTGCGGACGTTGTCTGCCTCTGCCGCTCCGCGACGGCATCCGCTCAGTGACGAGGCGGCAGCGGTGACCGCGCCGCCCGTAGCGAAGGCAGGGCGCACACGCAGGCGCCTGCGGCCACCACGAGGGCCAGGACGACGAGCAGCCGGGGATCGGGGAGGCGGGCGATGCCCGCGCCCACGCCCTCGGCCCGGCCCTCCGCGTCGATGAGCCGCCGGGCGAGGGGCAGTCCGAGGAGGACTCCTACGGCGACCCCCAGCAGGGCCAGCGCCGAGCCCCGGACCGTCATCATCGACGCCGCCTGACGTGGCGTCAGCCCGAGCGCCCGCAGTACTCCCAGGTCCTGCCGGTGTTCACGCAGCCCCATCCCGGCGACGCTCAGCAACTCCGAGGCGACGATCACCGTCAGGAGGGCGACCAGGCCGATCACGGATCCTCGCAGGCCGCCCTGGTACGTGTAGCCGTCGAGGGCGGGGCGTACGTCGAGGCCCGCCAGGTTCCCGTCCGCGTCGTCGAGCGTGCGAAGGACGCCCGAGGAGTCGGCCCCGGACCGTAGTACGAGGCTGTAGAAGGCGGGGCGGCGTGGATCACCAGGACGGTCCAGGGTGTCCCAGCCGGTGGAGACGACACGGCCACCGAGCTCGGGGTCCAGGCTGCGGCCGACGATGTGCAGGATGCGTGGAGTGCCTTGGGTGGTGAGCCGGACCCACTGCCCGACGTGGGCGTCCAGCAGGTCCAGCGCGGCCTGCCCGGCCACCGCCTCGTCGGTTGTTCGGATCCCCCGGCCCTGGACGACCGTATAAGGGAAAGGACGGGTGGTGGTGCCGTAGGCCCGCAGGGTGACCGTGGCGGACTGGCCCGGCACGAGGGCCTGGAACTGGTCGGCCGGGTAGACCCCCTGGACGCCGGGGACCAGGGCGAGGTAGGCGGGCAGGCCGGAGGCCGGGGTGGTGTCGGGATCCGGCCGCACGGTCACGGTGGCCTGGACCATGGTGCCCTCACCTCCGCCGCCGATCGCGTTGAGGGTGGCCCAGGTGCTCAGCGCGAGCGTGCAGGCGACCACGGGCAGGGCGATCCGCAGCACCGTGACGGCGCCTGCCCGTGGCCGTCGTACCAGGCTGGACAGGCCGAGGAGCACGGCGACGGGCAGTCGGCGCAGCGACCAGGCCAGCCGCACCGGAGGTTCGCGGTCGCTCGACGCTCCCTCCGGCGCCGGGACCGCCCATGGGTTTCCCCGGTTGGCCGATGGCACTCCGGCCCACGGTTTTCCGAGATTGCCGGACGGTACACCGGCTCGCGGTGTTCCACG
>NZ_JBHXME010000151.1:0-27208 GCF_042721125.1 Streptomyces sp. NPDC058469 | reverse complement strand
GCTGGGGTCGCGCTGCGGGCCCTCCGGCGTTCTCCGTGCTGCTTTACGTGTCGTGCTGCTTACGCCTCGTCCCGGCGCAGCGAGGGCTTCAGGTCCTTGAAACGGCCCAGCAGGCCGTTGACGAACGAGGGCGACTCGTCCGTGGAGAACTCCTTCGCCAACTGCACCATCTCGTCCAGGACGACGGCGTCCGGGGTCGCGTCGACCCAGATCAGCTCGTACGCCCCGAGACGCAGGATGTTGCGGTCCACGACCGGCATGCGGTCGAGCGTCCAGCCGACCGAGTACTGCGCGATGAGGTCGTCGATCCGGCGCGCGTGCTGCGCGTACCCCTCGACCAGCTCCATCGTGTACTCGCTCACCGGCGGCTGCCGAGTGTCGTCCCGGGAGAGCCGGATCCAGTCCGCGAGGACCGTGAGCACGTCGGCGTCGCGCTGGTCGCCCTCGAAGAGGATCTGGAAGGCGCGCTTGCGGGCCGTATTGCGGGCAGCCACGGTTAGCTGTTCACCCGGCCGAGGTAGTCGCTGGAGCGGGTGTCGACCTTGATCTTCTCACCGGTGGTGATGAAGAGCGGGACCTGGATCTGGTAGCCGGTCTCCAGGGTGGCGGGCTTGGTGCCACCGGTGGAGCGGTCGCCCTGGACGCCGGGCTCGGTCTCCTGGATGACCAGCTCGACGGCGGCCGGCAGCTCGACGAAGAGCACCTCGCCCTCGTGCTGGGCGACCGTGGCGGTAAAGCCCTCGATCAGGAAGTTGGCGGCGTCGCCGACGGCCTTGCGGTCGACCATGAGCTGGTCGTAGGTCTCCATGTCCATGAAGACGAAGTACTCGCCGTCCATGTACGAGAACTGCATGTCGCGCTTGTCGACAGTGGCCGTCTCGACCTTGACGCCGGCGTTGAACGTCTTGTCGACGACCTTGCCGGAGAGCACGTTCTTGAGCTTGGTGCGCACGAAGGCAGGGCCCTTGCCGGGCTTGACGTGCTGGAACTCGACGACGGACCAGAGCTGGCCCCCGTCGAGCTTGAGCACCAGGCCGTTCTTGAGGTCGTTCGTGGAAGCCACGGTTGCGGAATCTCCTGGACTGACGTGGACGACCCAGGGGCACGCGCAAGCTAGAGCGCGAGCAGTTCCTTGGTCGTGATGGTGAGTAGCTCGGGTCCGCCGTCCGCCTCAGGGCGCACGACGAGCGTGTCATCGATCCGGACACCACCCCGGCCCGGGAGGTGAACCCCCGGTTCGACGGTGACCGGCACGCAAGCGTCCAGTTTACCCATGGCCGCGGGGGCCAGCTGCGGCTCCTCGTCGATTTCGAGCCCGACACCGTGGCCGGTGAGCGCCGCGAGGCCCTCCGAGTACCCCGCGGAGTCCAGCACCTGGCGGGCCACGCGGTCCACATCGCGGTAGGCGGCACCAGGGGTCAGGGACTCCCGCGCGGCCCTCTGGGCGGCGAAGACGAGGTCGTACAGCTCGATCTGCCAGTCGGCGGGAGAGGTCCCGATGACGAAGGTACGGCCGATCTCGCAACGGTATCCGCGATAGGTGGCACCGAGGCAGACAGAAAGGAAATCTCCCTCCTCGACCCGGCGGTCGGTCGGCCGGTGACCGCGTCTGCCCGAGTGCGGGCCGGTGGCGACGGAGGTGGCGAAGGCGGGGCCGTCGGCGCCGTGGTCGACGAGCCGTCGCTCCAGTTCGAGGGCGAGATGGCGTTCGGTGCGGCCGACGAGGATCGACTCCAGCAGCTCTCCGAGGGCCTGGTCGGCGATCTCGGCGCCGATTCTCAGACAGGAGATCTCCTCCTCGTCCTTGACGACCCGCAGCTGCTCGACCGCGCCGCCGATGTCGGTGAGGCGGAGCGTCGGGGCGACCGAGCGGAGGGCTCGGTGGCGGGCCACCGTGAGGTGGTGTTCCTCTACGGCCATGGATTCGGCGCCGTACGCTCCCGCGAGGTCGGCGGCGGCTACGGCGGGGTCGCCGTCAGGTCCGGGAAGCGTGTGGATGCGCAGTGTCTCGTCGGGGCGACCCTCGGAGGGGCGCTCGTCCGGCGGGCTCGCGCAGACCAGCATGTCGTCGCGCCTGCCCAGCAGCAGAACGGTGCCCTGCGGAACTGGTCCCGACAGGTAGCGCACGTTGGCTGGGCTGGTGACCAGCGCGGATTGGCTGCCGCCGGCTTGGGCTCGTTCCCTCAGCCTCGCTCGGCGGGCTGCGTAGACCTCTGACATGAGATGAGCGTAGGAGCGGTGGCTGGATTGTGCCGGTTGGGAGAGTGCCGTTCGGGGGATGGGAGTGCGCTTTGGGTTGTTCGCCGAGTGCGGGCCGGTGGGGGCTCAGCGCGCAGTTCCCCGCGCCCCTAAAAAAACAAGTCCCGTTCGCTACCAGCTCGGGGGGCTCGCTATGGATCGTGCCAGGACGTCGTTCAGGACCTGGGCCGTCTGCTGTACGTCCATCTGGGAGTTGTCGATGATCGGGAGGCCCGAGCCGTACCAACCCGCCATGCGGCCGTGGATGCGGGCGACCTCCTCGTCGGTGAGGCGGCGGTTGCCCGAGCGTTCGGCGTTGCGTTCCAGGACGATTTCCAGGCCCGGGAGGAGGACGACGGGGAGGAGGCCGGGGCCCACGTGACGTTTCCAGCCACCGAGGCCGACGACCGGGCGGTCGGGGAAGACCGCGTCGTCGAGGATGCAGGAGATGCCGTTGGCGAGGAAGTTGCGGGCGGCGAAGCCGCAGGTGCGGCGGGCCAGGCGGTACTGGGCCTCGGAGTGGTCGTTCCATCCGGACTGGGGGTCGGCGAAGCCCGAGCGGACCCATTCGCGTACGTCGTCGAGGCTGATGTGGGCGGTGGGGACCCGGCGGTGGTCCGCCCAGTACTTGGCGACGCTCGTCTTGCCCGCGCCTGCGGGGCCGATGAGCAGCACCGCGAGGGTCGTGGAGGTCGGGTCGGGGGCCGCGGTGGCGGGCGGCGCGCTCGGCATGGGCACGGGGCCGCCCGGCGGGAGCTGGACATGGCCGGTGGTGTCCGGTGCGTGGCGCGGGACCGCGTGCGGCAGCGGCGGGGTGGGCGCAAAGCCCGGGGCCGGTGGCGGCACGGGCGCCGGGCCCGGATGGTGCGGGCCCGAGTGTTGTCCGGCCGGGGACCAACCGGTGGTCGGTCCCTGCCCCGGCTGGTGGGGCGGCGGCAGCGGAGACCCCACTGCGTGCTGCATCCGGTGCCACTCCGTCTCGTCTTTTCTGGCTCGTTCACCTCCGGGGCGCTGAAGCCGGTGTCGAGACCACGCTCGTGCTCACCCCTTCGGGCCTCCGCGCGAGCACGGTCTCACCTCCGGCGCGCCCCTTCGGCTCACTCGCGGCAGGCAATTGGCGCTGGCAGCGGGCCCGAACCCGCTTCCTACCGAACGGTACCTTCCCCGGCCGCCATTTGGTGAACGGCCGGGGAGGGGCCGAAGTGCCCATCCACGCAAGGCAATTCGGACGGAAGGGTCTTGGCGGGACTTACTCGCCCACTTCGCCGTACGCGGCGAGCAGGACGGCCGGGTCGGGGCCCTCCAGGACCGTCGGCTTGGCGAGGCCGTCGAGGACGATGAAGCGGAGCAGGTCGCCGCGGGACTTCTTGTCGACCCTCATGGTCTCCAGGAGCTTGGGCCACTGGTCGTAGCGGTAGCTGAGCGGCAGGCCGACCGATTCGAGGACCGTGCGGTGCCGGTCCGCCGTCGCGTCGTCCAACCGGCCCGCGAGACGGCCGAGTTCAGCCGCGAAGTGCATGCCTACGGCCACTGCGGCGCCGTGGCGCCACTTGTAGCGCTCGTTCTTCTCGATGGCGTGGGCGAGGGTGTGACCGTAGTTGAGGATCTCGCGCAGGCCCGACTCCTTGAGGTCGGCGGAGACAACCTCGGCCTTGACCTTGATGGAGCGTTCGATGAGTTCGGCGGTGTGCGGTCCGGCCGGGGTGCGGGCGGACTCCGGGTCGGACTCGATGAGTTCGAGGATCACCGGGTCGGCGATGAAGCCGGCCTTGATGATCTCGGCGAGCCCGGAGACGTAGTCGTTGACCGGGAGGGAGTCCAGCGCGGCGAGGTCGCAGAGCACACCGGCCGGCGGGTGGAAGGAGCCGACCAGGTTCTTGCCCTCGGCGGTGTTGATGCCGGTCTTGCCGCCGACGGCCGCGTCGACCATGGCGAGCACGGTCGTCGGTACGGCGATCCAGCGGACCCCGCGCAGCCAGGTCGCGGCGACGAATCCGGCCAGGTCGGTGGTGGAGCCGCCGCCGACACCGACGATGACGTCGGAGCGGGTGAAGCCGGACTGGCCCAGGGCCTTCCAGCAGTAGGCGGCGACCTCGGCGGTCTTGGCCTCCTCCGCGTTGGGCACCTGGATGGCGACGGCCTCGAAGCCCTGCCCTGCCAGGTCCGCGCGCAGCGCCTCGCCCGTCTCGGCGAGCGCCTCGGGGTGGACGATCGCGACCCGCTTGACCCGGTCGCCGATCAACCCGCCCAGTTCGCCCAGGAGTTGACGGCCCACCAGGACCTCGTACGGGTCGCTGCCCGCCGTGCCGCCGACCTGGATCCGCGTCACTGACTCGCTCATGCTTCCTTCAACTCCAGTGCGTCCAGGACGGCTTGGGTGACGTCCTCGGGGGTGCGGCTGTCGGTGGGTACGACGGCCTGCGCGACCTCGGCGTACAAGTGGCGCCTGGCTTCCATCAGTTCGCGCCACTGCTTGCGCGGGTTGATGGTGAGCAACGGGCGGGCCGCGTTGAGGCCGGTGCGCTTGACCGCTTCGTCCACGTCCATGGAGAGGTAGACGACCCGGTGTCCGGCGAGCAGCGCGCGCGTGTCCTCGTCGAGGATCGAACCGCCGCCGAGTGCGAGGACGCCGTCGTGCCCGGCGAGTGCCTGGTGCACGGCGCGCTTCTCGATGGCACGGAAGACGGGCTCGCCCTCGTCGACGAAGATCTCGGCGATGGTGCGGCCCTCGGCGGCCACGATGTCGTCGTCGGTGTCCCGGTAGGCGACGCCGAGCCGCTCGGCGAGCTGCTGCCCGACGGTGGACTTGCCGACGCCCATGGGACCGACCAGGACGACGAGCGGGATCGCGGTCACCGGACGACCAGGTTCTCGAGGTACGAGCGGACGTTGCGGCGGGTCTCGGGCACCGAGTCGCCGCCGAACTTCTCCGCGACCGCGTCCGCGAGGACCAGCGCGACCATCGCCTCGGCGACGATGCCGGCGGCCGGGACCGCGGACACGTCGGAGCGCTGGTGGTGGGCCTGGGTGGCCTCGCCGGTGACGACGTCGACGGTCTGCAGGGCGCGCGGCACGGTCGCGATGGGCTTCATCGCGGCGCGTACGCGCAACAGCTCGCCCGTGCTCAGGCCGCCCTCGGTGCCACCGGAACGACCCGAGACCCGCCGAATACCCTCATCGGTGTTGACGATCTCGTCGTGCGCCTGCGAACCGGGCACCCGAGCGAGCTCGAAACCGTCACCGATCTCGACGCCCTTGATCGCCTGGATACCCATGAGGGCACCGGCGAGACGGGCGTCCAACTTACGGTCCCAGTGCACGTGCGACCCAAGACCGACAGGGACGCCGTAGGCAAGGATCTCGACCACGCCACCCAGCGTGTCGCCGTCCTTGTGGGCCTGGTCGATCTCCGCGACCATCGCCTTCGACGCGTCGGCGTCCAGGCAGCGCACGGGATCCGCGTCCAGCTTCTCGACATCGGCCGGCGTCGGCAGCACACCCTGCGGCGCCTTGGCGGAGGCCAGTTCGACGACGTGCGAGACGATCTCGATACCGGCCGTCTCCTTGATGTACGACCGGGCGACGGCGCCCAGCGCGACACGGGCCGCGGTCTCCCTTGCCGACGCACGCTCCAGGATCGGCCGGGCCTCGTCGAAGCCGTACTTCTGCATACCGGCGAGGTCGGCGTGGCCGGGACGCGGCCGGGTCAGCGGAGCGTTACGGGCGAGCCCCGCCAGGATCTCGGGATCGACCGGGTCGGCCGCCATGACCTGCTCCCACTTGGGCCACTCGGTGTTGCCCACCATGATGGCGACCGGGGAACCGAGGGTGAGGCCATGCCGGACACCGCCGAGGAAGGTGACCTCGTCGCGCTCGAACTTCATGCGCGCGCCGCGTCCATAGCCGAGCCGGCGCCGGGCCAGGTGGTCCGCCACCATGTCCGTGGTGATCGGCACGCCGGCGGGAAGGCCCTCCAGCGTCGCCACGAGTGCGGGACCGTGGGACTCCCCCGCGGTCAGCCAGCGCAACCTGCTCAACGGTGCTCCTCATGCTCGCGCCCTGGTACTGCTGCGTACGCGCGTCCTCGCATACGACGACGACGTGACCGGGTGCGCGGCCCTGGCCCGCCGCCCCCGATCCTCCCACGTCCGGGGCACGGACCTGGCCGACGGTCCAGGGGTCGGACGCGGGGTGGTGGGGGTGGCGGTCGGCGGGAACCTTCTCGCTCCGCTGTTCCGGGCCAAGGTCAGGGGTTGACTGACGGTCGCTTGGCTGCCCTTGCGGGGCTACGAAGACGGTAATGGGAATGGGGATGGGGCTCTTCACAATCGAGGGTGTAGTCGGGGCCTGAACCCGCCGGACTCGAGCAGGAATCTGGCGATGTAGTTGGTGAGGTTGCGAAACCCGAGGGCTGAGCCGCGTAGGTGCTCGAGCCGTCCATTGATGGCCTCCGTCGGTCCGTTGCTCGTGCCGGGCCGGTCGAAGTAGGCCGGAACATCGTCGGCACGCTGCTTGAGGGTCCGTCCGTCCAAGGGTGATCAGTTCGCTCAGCACCGTTGGGACGCCGTCGCTGACGGACTCGATGAGCTTTACCATCAGCTCGCGACCCTTGACGCGGTCGGGTTCGCGGTAGGCGGCGATCATCCGTTGGTAGATTCCCCAGGTCGCCTCGACCTGGACGTGGTCCTCGCCGTCGAACAACGCGACGAGGCGGTCCTTCTGCTTCTTGGTGAGGAGATCGGCGCCGGTGTGCAGGGTCCCATGTGTTCAGTTGACTTCTGCGCCGAGGGCGATGTCGAAGCCTGCGCCGTGGCGGGCCAGCCCCATTAGCAGGAGGCCGGTCCATTCGAGGACCGACGCCATCTGGAGCCCTCCGGCGTCGAGAGGCCGCAAGCCGATGCTCTTCAGAAACGCCGCGACTTGGGCCTTCGCCTCGGCGTCGTCGCCGGCAAGAAACGCGTCCAGGGGCGTGTCGTGAGCGAGGACGTGGCCGAATATCGAGTTCAACGCCTTCACGACCGGTGTGCCCTCGGGGGCGGCAGCGGCGATCTCCTGGGCCGCCGAGCGGCCTGAGTTGGTCGCGAGCCCGTCGGCGTCGGCGTTGAAGGGATTGGAGATGTCGACGAGGATCTTGCCGGCCAACGCGCCGTCGTAGCGAATGACCACGTCGACTGCGCCGGTGTACGGGACGGCCACGATGACGATGTCACCTGCCGGCGTTGCACCGAACGCGCCGACGGTGGTTCCACTGCCGATCTCGTCGGCCAGCATCTGAGCCTTGGCGGTGTTGCGGCTCATGAGCTCGACGGCGTGGCCGTGCTTGGCTGCCCGAGTGCCGATGGCGGTGGCCATGTTGCCCGAGCCAATGATGCTGATGGTGGTCATGACGTGTTCCTTCGCTGTCCATGGAGCTGGCGGTAAGGAGTGTGTTGCTGGTCTGACGGGCTGCATCAAGCGCTTTGGCCACGCAGCATTGGCTCGCGGACTAGTTGCGTTCGCGGGCGACGTGTTCGCGTACCGCGGGGATGGTTTCAGCGGCGAAGCGCTCGATTACGTCCGGGTCGTCGCTGGCCAGGATGAAGACGCTGACACCGTCCTCGACGGCCATCTGGGCCAGTGCCTCCGCGGTCTGCTGACCCGGGAAGATGTTCAGCAGCCTGGTGATCTCGCGGGGGGCGCGGCCGGCGGCCCGCGCGGCGTCGTCGATGATCGCGTTTCCCTTCGGGAGGCCACCTGGCTCCATGACCGGCAGCGACGGCAGCCAGCCATCGGCCTTACGTCCCACCAGGCCCTGCATCTTCGGCTTGTGGGCTCCGATCCAGATCGGGATCTCGTGTGCAGGCGCGGGTCCGCGCTCGGCGCCGTGGACCGAATAGAACTCCCCGTCGACATCCAGTCGGCCGGGCCCGTCGGCGTCCCACACCCCGCGGATCACGTCGATCGCCTCGCTCAACGCCGCCACTGACTGCATCGGCGTCAATCGACGTCCGCCGATCGCCTGCACCGCATCCCAGTAGAAGCCGGCCCCGAGCCCGAGGCTCATCCGACCACCGGAGAGCAGGTCGAGGCTGGCGGCCGCGCGGGCGAGCACGGCGGGGGGCTGACGCAGCGGCAAGTTGAGCACATTGCCAGACAGACCGATGCGCTCGGTCCGCGCGGCCACCCAACTCAGCAGAGTCCAGGTATCGAGAAAGCTCGACTGGTAAGGGTGATCCTGGAAGGTCACGAAGTCGAACCCGAGCCGCTCACTGAGCTGCGCCAACTCGACCGGACGGGTCGCCGGGGAGTTCGTGGGACCAATGAATGTTGCGAAACGCAGGGGATGACCATAGTCAGGCATCGATGTCTCCTTCAGTCGTTCGTGCGTGGTCAGCCGCGACGCGCGACGTCGTCGCCCACGGCGTGCTGTCAGATCAGGGCGCTGACGATTCCGTCGAGAGGCTCCGGCTGGCCGGCCTCGTGGTGAAGGCTGGTGCCGCCGCGGATCAGGGCGCCGCAAATGACAGCGGCGGCCCAGAAAAGGCCTGCGGCCCACCAGAACCCGATGGCGAACCCGTGCACGGTGGCACCGACGACGGCCGTGCTGCCGTGGTCGGTCAGGTAGTGGTTGGTTGCGGTGGCGACGAAGGTGCTGATCAGGGCGACGCCGAGCGCCGAGCCGAGTTGCTGAGAGACATTGTTGAGCGCCCCGGCGGTGCCGGCGTCGCGCGGTTCGACGCCCATCTGCCCGACCGCGACGGCCACGACGGCGGCCGAGCCGATACCCGTTCCGATCAGCACCAGCCCGGGGCAGTCGCATCCAGCGGAGTCATGATCTGGGCGGTGACGACGACGCCCAGAGCCATCCACCGTCGCTCGTGGTACGGATTGTGTGGAACCGTCGATTGCGCTGCGTCGGCTTTCGCGACGACTGAGACGCGGGGGCCCTGGAGGGCTCGTTACTGCCCATTTCCTCTGCTCCTGGTGCGGTTGGGTCTGAGCGCCGACATGAGGCGCTTCTCTGGTCGCCGCTCGCTGTCAGATCTGGCTGAACCCGCCGTCGACGACTAGGTTTGCGCCGGTGATGAAGCTGGCGTCCGAGGAGGCCAGGAACAGCGCAGCAGCCCCGATTTCCTCGCTGCTTCCCAGCCGTCCCAGCGGGATGGCGGCGGTGATCTGCTCCCGAATCTCGGGGGATACGGTGCTGAAGAGCGCGGTGTCGATCGAACCGGGACTGACGACGTTTACCCGGATGCCGCGGACCTTCAGCTCCGCGGCCCAGGTGCGGGCGAGTGAACGCACAGCGGCCTTGCTCGCCGAGTAGACCCCGGCACCGGGAATGCCCTTGGTCGCGCTGGTCGTGCCGTTCAGGATGATCGACGCACCGTCGCTCATCAGCGGCAGCAGGTACTGAACGGTGAACACAGTGCCGCGGAAGTTCACGCCCACCAGCGCATCGAACGTATCCGGGGTGATGCTTCCCAGCGGGTCCGAAACCGATCCGAGGCCGGCGCTCGCAAATAGGACGTCGACTCGTCCGTGACGCTCCCGCACGGTCTCGGCCAAGCGAGCCAGGTCGTCGAGATTTCCCGAGTCCGCCTGTACGCCCGTCACGTTGTGGCCGATGGAGGCGACCGCCTCGTCCAGCCTGTGCCTATCTCGTCCGGTGATGAACACGTAGGCGCCTTCGGCGACGAACAACTTGGCCGTCGCCAACCCCATCCCAGAGGTTGCTCCAGTGATCACGGCGACCTTGCCATCAAGTTTGGGCATGTTGACCTTCATCCTTCTGTCGGCCGAACGGCCGAACGGTGCGCGGACCCTGCGGGGCACGCGGGCCGGCGAGTACGCGCCGGTTGTGCGAAGCGCTCAGCAAACGGGACTGTTCTCCCGTTCGTGACTACACACTCACCGTACCAGATGCGTGCGCGCGCATCTAACTGGGAGGGCACTCGGTTTCCGGGTATGCTGCTGGGTGTGAAGGCACCCGTGTCGCAACCGCGAATCATTTCCCCGGACCAGGTCAAGGGCTGGTTTGCGCTGCTGTTCACCCACGCCACAGTTACCGGGCGGATCGACGCCGCGCTGATGGACCAGCACAAGATCTCGTTCAGCACCGTCGAGATCCTGTGCTGGCTCCTGGAAACCGAGCCTCAGTCGGTTCGAGTTCTGTCTGGCGAACTTGTCAGCGTGAGCCCCACTCGAGCTTCACGGTTGGTCCAGAATCTGATCGATGCCGGGCACCTCCAGCGTGGCGCCGACCAAGGCGACGGGCGGGTGTCGCTCATCAGCTTCACCAAAAGCGGACGGCACTTCGCCGAGACGGTCAGACGAACCTTCGAGGATTCGGTCAAGAAATACTTCGTCGATCCCCTCGACGACGATGACATTGCTGCCATCACCCGGATTTGGGCCAAGCTCGAAAACGCAGAAGGTCGTAGCTGAGGGAATCCGCTTCGCTGTGATCGCTCTCCTCTTCCGGCGACACGAGACCGGTCAGCGACTGTCGTCCGCTGTCGGGACTTCGAGCGACAGGGACCGCGCGATGCAGCGGCGGATCGTGACCACCAACGTCGTGGGCCGCCGGCCGAGCGGCTCGTGTGCGAGCCGCCTGGTCACCGTGTCACGCACGGTCCCCTCGCCACCGCAGCGGCGGCACCACCGGTCGGGTTCAAGGACCCGACAGGCGAGCACGGCCCGGTCGGGTGCGAGACGCCGGCCGGTCACCTCGAGTCCGAGCTCATCGAGACGGCACAACGTGGTCAGATCAACGCCCGTGAACCCATGATCGGGGCGCACCACGACGGTAGCGTCGGGCATGTCGAGAGCGTCCAGATGGGCAGCGTGAGAACGTCCATCCTCGGAAGACCTCAACGACTATCCCGTCACCGACGCGCCGGTCCCAGCGGCGAGGACCACACTCTCACCCGTGAAGAGCCGGTAATGAGGAGGTCAGGAGTCGGCTGATAGGCGCGTGGCTGCCCTTGCGGGGCCCGGATCAGCGGACGGATGGCACCTTCTTGCCAGCCTTGCCGGAGCGAAGGTCAGGAGTCGACCGACGGCCACTTGGTGCCCTTACGAGGCCCGGGTGAACGGTCATACGGCAACTTCTTGACGGCCTTGCCGGAGCGAAGGTCAGGAGTCGACCGACGGCCACTTGGTCGTCCCGCCGAGTCCCGGGTCGGCGATCTGCCGCACCTTCTCGACAGCCCTACCAGGCCGAGGTCAAGAGCCGGCTGACGCTCACTTGCCCGCCCACGCGAGTCCGGCTCGGTGGTCTGCCGACGCCTTCTCCACGGCCTTGCCGGGGCGAGACCAGGAGCCCGCCGACGCGCCTGCACCCGCACGACTGGGCCCGGGTCAGCAGCTGGCCGACGCCTCCTCGACAGCCCCACCAGACCGAGGGCAAGAGCTGGCCGACACCCATTTGCCCGCCCACCAAAGTCCCGGCCAGCAATCGGCCACCGCCGCCTGGCCCACCCAACCCGGGCCTGCGGCGACAGCCCACCACCCGCTCCCCGCGCTGCCCGGCAAAGGCCGGCAGTCGACCAAGGCCTCTTGCCCACCCCACAAAAGTCCGTGTCAGCGGTCAGCCAGCGCCTTCCAGCCCGGCCTGTCGCTCCCGGCCGGCAAGCAGTCGGCAGCGCCCATTGAGCCGCTCCCCCGCCAACTCCGCCTCACCGCCCCGCCAACGCCTTCTCCCCCGCCCTCCGCATCGCATCCACCGGCGCGGGCCGACGGCCAGTCATCTGTTCCACCTGGAGTACCGCCTGATGCACCAACAGGTCGAGCCCGCTCACAACCGCGCCGCCGTAGCCGGACCAGCGGGCCGCGAGATCCGTGGGCCAGGGGTCGTAGAGGACGTCGAAGAGGGTGGCGGGGCGTTCCGGTACGGCGGAGGAGAGGGCGTCTGTCGTGCCGGCGGGGGTGGTGGCGAAGACCAGCGGGGCGCGCAGGCCTTCCGCCGCGTCGGCCCAGTCGGCGGTGCGGACCTCTACGTCCAGCCGCTCCCCCCACTGCCGCATCTCCGCGGCGCGGGCCTCGCTGCGCACGTACGCGACGACCTCGCCGGTGCAGATGCGGGCGAGGGCGGCGAGGGCGGAGGAGGCGGTGGCGCCGGCGCCGAGGATCGCGGCGGAGTCGACCTGTTCGATGCCGTGTTCGCGCAGGGCGGCGACCATGCCGGGGATGTCGGTGTTGTCGCCGACTCGGCGGCCGTCCTCCGTGAGGACGACGGTGTTGACCGCGTCCACCGACGCCGCGGTCTCGCTGATCCCGTCGAGCAGCGGGATGACGGCACGCTTCAGCGGCATGGTGAGTGACAGCCCGGCCCACTCCGGTCCGAGGTTCTCGAAGAACCCCGGCAGACCGGCCTCGTCGACGTCGAAGCGGTCGTACGACCAGCCGTCCAGTCCCAACTCCCCGTACGCCGCGCGATGCAGCACCGGGGAGAGGGAGTGGGCGATGGGGGAACCGAGCACGGCGGCCCGGCGGGCGTCAGTTGCCCGAGGTGGCATTGAACTTTTCCTTGAGTGCCTGGAATTCGGCGTACGTCTTGGCGAATTCGGTCTTGTTCTCGCCGTCGGTCGCCACGAAGTAGATCCAGCCGTCACGGGTCGGATTCAGTGCCGCTGCGAGCGCCTCGTCACCGGGGTTGTCGATGGGACCGGGCGGCAGGCCCTTTTGGGTGTAGGTGTTGTACGGGTCCTTGTTGCTGTTGATCTCGGACTCGCTGATGTGGATGTTGCTCTGGCCCTTCAGGTAATTGAAGGTCGAGTCGAACTGCAGGTACCGGTTGGTCTCGGTGTTCGTGGTCTTGAGGCGGTTGTAGACCACTTCGGCCATCTTGCGGAAGTCGTCGTGCGTCTTGCCCTCGGCCTGGACGAGGCTCGCGACCGTGATGACCTGCAGCGGGTCGTCCAGATTGAGCGCCTTGGCTTTCGCTTCCAGGTCGATCGCGCCGTATTTGTCGCTGGCCTGGGCGACCATCTGTTTGAGGATCGTTTCAGGTTTCATACCCTTGGCAGCGCCATATGTGCCGGGGTAGAGGAAGCCCTCCAGCGGGTCCTTGATGTTCTTGTCGCTGTTCGCCCAGCTGGGCAGTCCGAGCGACTTGTAGTCCTTCTTGGCCACGGCCTTGGTGGCGCCGTCGGAAAGCTGGAGTTTCTTGTCGATCGCCGCGTAGATCTTGGAGTTCCGCCAGCCCGTGGGGACGATCAGATTGTCCTGGCTCTTGGGGTCGAGCATCAGCTTGACGGCGCTCGCGGCGGACATTCCCTTCTTCAGCAGAAAGACGCCGGCCTGGATCTTCTTGCCGTCGGGATTCTGCGACTGCGCGGCCACGAAGGCGTCGACACTCTTCACGACGCCCTGTTTCTTCAACTCCTGGCCGATGGTGTAGCCGCCCGCCCCCTTGGGGATGGTGACGCTCACCGATCCGGTGCCGTCGCCCGCGTAGTCGGGCGCCGTGCCGAAACGATCCTGGTAGAACTGCCAGCCGAAGTAGGAGACGGTGGCCAGGCCGCCGCCGAACACCAGGACGACGACCAGGCAGGCGCAGCCGTTACGGCGCTTCTTCTCCTTGCCGCCTTTGCCGCCCTTGCCCCGCCGGTCACCGCGTCCGCGCCCGTCCGGCTCGTCGTCATCGGCGTCGTCGTCATCGCCGCCGCCCGCGAAGAACGCGTGTTCGCCCTGATCGGGTCCCGGGTCCCAGTCGGTCCGCTCCGGTTCCGGCTCGGTACGTCGCCTGCTCGGCGGCTCCGGCGGCGGGAACGCGTCGGGCGTGCCGTAGAAATCGGGCTGCTGCTCGCCATAGGCGGCGGCCTGCTGTCCGTACGGGTCGCCGGGGTCCGCGGCGTAAGGGACCTGCGCGGGCGTGCCGGTGTCGTCCCAGCCACCCTGCTGATATTGCTGTTGCTGTTGCTGACCGGCGTACTGCTGATGGCTCTGGTCGGCGTACTGCTGCTGGTCCGCCCACTGCTGCTGGTCGGGGTACTGCGGGTTGCCCTGTTCGTCGTAGACCGGGTACTGCTGCTGCGCCTGACCGTAATCGGCCTGCTGGCCATGGCCCCAGTCGCCGTACTGCGGCTGCTGCGGCTGTTCCGGATAGTGCTGCGGCTGGCCGCCGTAGGAGGACTGCTGCCCCACCTGGGCCTGCTGTCCTTCCCATCCGATGTCCCCGAACAACGGGTCCTCCGGATGCCACGGTTCGGAGCCTGGGCCCCGGCCATACTCAGTCATCGATCCCCTAGAGCCGCGAGGCGGCGGTCGCGGCGCTTGCGGCTCCGGCTCCCGTCCCGCCTCTTGCTGTGCCATGGCTGTTCGAACACCATCGCATCGCGCGGAACGTTACCGTATCGCGATCAGATGACCACTTCGACGCCCTCGCCGGGTGCTTTACCTGACACCCGTTCGGATTCCAAGGCCTGCTGCAGAATGATGACCGCTGCCGCCTGGTCGATGACCGACCGGCCCTTCTTCGACTTCACCCCGGAGGCGCGCAGTCCCTGACTGGCCGTCACCGTGGTCATCCGTTCGTCCAGCAGTCTGACCGGTACCGGGGCGATGCCCTTCGCGAGTTCC
This sequence comes from Streptomyces sp. NPDC058469, assembly GCF_042721125.1. NCBI lineage: Bacteria > Bacillati > Actinomycetota > Actinomycetes > Kitasatosporales > Streptomycetaceae > Streptomyces > Streptomyces sp. NPDC058469. The sequence goes on along the minus strand of NZ_JBHXME010000151.1, from coordinate 12,409 downwards.
TGGGTGAAGGCCCGGACCTTCACGGCGGCCGGTCCCTCGCCCCCCTTGAGGGAACGCGGGAGACCGACGACGACTTCGATCGGTTCGTACTCCTCGACGAGCTGCTTCAGCCGGCGGTGCGCCGCCGGGATGTCGCGGCCGGGGACCGTCTCGACGGGCGTGGCGAGGATCCCGTCGGGGTCGCACGAGGCGACCCCGATCCGCGCGTCCCCGACGTCGATCGCGAGTCGACGTCCTCTTCTCATACTCTCGACCGCTTCTTACTTCGCCGTGTCGGCGACGAGGCGCTCGACGGCGTCCACGGCCTCACCGACGGCGGCCGGGTTCTGGCCACCGCCCTGGGCCACGTCCGGCTTGCCGCCACCGCCGCCGCCGAGGGTCTTGGCGGCCGCGCGGACCAGGTCGCCGGCCTTGAGACCGCGCTCGCGAGCGGCTTCGTTGGTGGCGATGACCGTCAGCGGCTTGCCGTTGTTGACCGTGAAGAGGGCGACCACGGCGGCGCGTCCGCCCTGGATACGGCCGCGCACGTCGAGGACCAGCTTGCGCAGGTCGTCGGCGCTCGTGCCGTCCGGCACCTGGCCGGTGACCAGCGCGACACCGTGCACGTCCTTGGCGGACTCGACGAGACCGCCCGCGGCCTGCAGCACCTTCTCGGCGCGGAACTTCTCGATCTCCTTCTCGGCGTCCTTCAGCTTGCCGAGCATGGCGGAAACCTTCTCCGGAAGCTCCTCGGGGCGCCCCTTGATCAGCTCCTGGAGCTGGGCGACGACCGTGTGCTCACGGGCGAGGAAGTTGTAGGCGTCGACACCGACGAGCGCTTCGATACGGCGGACCCCGGAGCCGATCGACGACTCGCCGAGCAGCTTCACCAGGCCGAGCTGGGCGGTGTTGTGCACATGCGTGCCGCCGCACAGCTCCTTGGAGAAGTCGCCGATGGTCACGACGCGGACCCGCTCGCCGTACTTCTCGCCGAACTCGGCGATGGCGCCCTGCTTCTTGGCCTCGTCGAGACTGAGGATCTCGGCGTGCACGTCCAGGTCGCGGGCGAGCACCTCGTTGATCTTCTGCTCGACGTCGGTCATCACGGCCGTGGGAACGGCGGACGGCGAGCCGAAGTCGAAGCGGAAGCGGCCCGGCTGGTTCTCGGAACCGGCCTGCGCGGCCGTCGGACCGAGCGCGTCCCGCAGGGCCTGGTGGGTGAGGTGGGTGGCCGAGTGGGCGCGGGCGATGGCGGTACGGCGGCGGACGTCGATGGCGGCCTCGGCTTTGGCACCGACGGTGACCTCGCCGAACTGGACGACACCCTTGTGGACGTAGACGCCCGGAACCGGCTTCTGGCAGTCGCGGATCTCGATGACGGCACCGGACTCGACCTTGATGCGGCCGGTGTCACCGATCTGGCCGCCGCCCTCGGCGTAGAACGGGGTGCGGTCGAGGACGATCTCGACCTCGTCGCCCTCGGTCGCGGCCGGGGAGGAGACGCCGTCGACGAGGATGCCGACGATGGTGGACTCGCCCACGGTGTCCGAGTAACCGATGAAGTCGGTCTCGCCTGCCTGGTCGGCGATCGCGCGGTAGGCGCCGACGCCGGCGTGGCCGGTCTTCTTGGCCTGCGCGTCGGCCTTGGCCTGGTCGCGCTGCTGCTTCATCAGGCGGCGGAAGCCGTCCTCGTCCACGGAAAGGCCCTGTTCGGCGGCCATTTCGAGGGTGAGGTCGATCGGGAAGCCCCAGGTGTCGTGGAGCAGGAACGCCTTGTCGCCCGCGAGGACCTTGCCGCCCGACTGCTTGGTGTCGCTGATGGCCGTGTCGAGGATGTTGGTGCCGGCCTTCAGCGTCTTGACGAAGGCGGCCTCCTCGGCGAGGGCCACCGTCTCGATGCGCTGCCGGTCGGTGACGAGCTCGGGGTACTGCTGGCCCATCATCGCGATGACCGTGTCGATGAGGTCCTTGACGACCAGGCCGGTGGCACCGAGCAGCCGCATGTTGCGGATGGCGCGGCGCATGATGCGGCGCAGGACGTAACCGCGCCCCTCGTTGCCGGGGGTCACGCCGTCGCCGATGAGCATCACGGACGTCCGCATGTGGTCGGTGACCACGCGCAGGGAGACGTCGGAGTCGTGCGCGGCGCCGTACTCGACGCCGGTCAGCTCGGTGGCCTTCTTGATGACGGCCATGGAGGTGTCGATCTCGTACATGTTCTGCACGCCCTGCAGAATCATCGCGAGGCGCTCCAGGCCGAGGCCCGTGTCGATGTTCTTGCTGGGCAGCTCGCCGAGGATCTCGAAGTCCTCCTTGCCGATGCCCTCGCCCCGCTCGTACTGCATGAAGACGAGGTTCCAGATCTCCACGTACCGCTCGTCGTTGACGGCGGGGCCGCCCTCGACGCCGAACTCGGGGCCGCGGTCGTAGTTGATCTCGGAGCACGGGCCGCAGGGGCCGGGTACGCCCATCGACCAGTAGTTGTCCTTCTTGCCGAGACGCTGGATGCGCTCGACGGGGACACCGATCTTGTCGCGCCAGATCGTCTCGGCCTCGTCGTCGTCGAGGTAGACGGTGATCCACAGGCGCTCGGGGTCGAGGCCGTAACCACCCTTGTCCTGGGGCGAGGTGAGCAGCTCCCAGGCGTAGGTGATGGCGCCTTCCTTGAAGTAGTCGCCGAAGGAGAAGTTGCCGCACATCTGGAAGAACGTGCCGTGCCGGGTGGTCTTGCCGACCTCTTCGATGTCGGGCGTGCGCACGCACTTCTGCACGCTGGTGGCGCGCGGCCACGGCGGCTTGACCTCGCCGAGGAAGTACGGCTTGAAGGGGACCATGCCGGCGGGGACCAGGAGCAGAGTCGGGTCGTCCGCGATGAGCGACGCCGAGGGGACGACGGTGTGACCGCGCTCCTCGTAGAAGCTCAGCCAGCGGCGGCGGATTTCAGCCGACTCCATCAGTGGTCCTCATTCCGGTTGTACGAGTACGTCGTCCTGTCGCTTCTTTCGACGGACTTGGGGTTGTTGCGGTTCTCGATCGCGATCTGCTGCCGGGGCGCGGGGAGTTCGGGGTCGACCGGGGCGTTGATCCCCAGCGCGTCGCCGAGTTCGGCCTCGCGCTGGGCCATGCCCGCGCGGACGTCGAGCGCGAAGTGCACCGCGCTGTCCTTGAGCCGGTGACCCGCTTCGAGCGCCTTGTTGGCCGCGGAGACGGCGAGGTGCTCGGGGGTCAGCTGCTTCAGCTTGCGATTGACCTTGGTGGTCGCCCAGACACCGGCGGCTACGCCCGTGCCGAACCAGAACGTACGGCGGAACATCGCTCGGTCAGTCCTTCTTCCGGGTGCGCTTGCCCCGCCGTCCGGCCGGGACGGTACGGCCCACGATCACCGTACGCCGGGACGCCCTGTCGGGCGCGGGCACGTCCTCGCGGCGGCCGCCCAGGGCCCGGCGGACGCCGTAGCCGAAGGCCGCGACCTTGACGAGGGGGCCGCCGAAGGTGGAGGCGACGGTGGTGGACAGTGCGGAGGCGTTCGAGGTGACCTCCTGGACGTCGGAGGCGATCGCGTCGACCCGGTCGATCTGGGTCTGCGCGGAGCGCACCGCCGCGGAGGCGTCGGCCAGCAGCGGCACGGCCTGGTCGGTCACGTCCGCGACCAGCTTGGTGGTCGCCTTGAGCGTCTGGGCCAGCCTCACCAGTGCGACGGCGAGGAACGAGACCAGGATCGCCCAGAAGACGGCCACCAGGATCCCGGCCACCTCTCCACCGGACACTGCGCACCCGCTTCCCGCTTGCTCGCGAAATCAATAATGGGCCGAGCCTATCGCGATGACGGTGGCGCTCCGTACCGCATTACCGCCCCGCGCACAGTGGAGTTGCGCGAAGCGATTGTACGGACTGAATACGGTTCAGTACGCTCCGTGTTCCATGCGAGCTTCCCATCGCGGCGGCGCCACCGCGGACGGCAATCTGCCCCTCGAACCCGACCGGTTCGTGGGCCGCTCGGCCGAACTCACCGAGCTGGCACGGGCGCTCGACGTCTCGCGTCTGGTCACGGTGACCGGGCCCGGCGGGGTCGGCAAGTCACGGCTCGCGGCCCACGCGGCGGCCCGGTCCGCGCCCCCGGACGGCGTGTGGCGGGTGGAGCTGGCGCCGGTGCGCGATCCGGAACTCGTGGACTTCGCGGTCGTAGAGGCGCTGGGGCTGACCGATCACACGGCGCGGTTGCCGCGTGAGGCGCTGCTCGCGCATCTTGCCGAGCGTCAACTCCTGTTGGTACTGGACGGGTTCGAGCATCTGGTGGAGGTGTGTGCCTCGCTGGTGGCCGAGTTGCTCGGGCGGGTGCCGGGGTTGCGGGTGCTCGCGGTGGGGCGGCGGCCGTTGGAGCTGGCCGGCGAGCGGGTGGTGGCGGTGGCGCCGCTGGGCGAGGACGAGGCGGTGGAGCTGTTCGCCGACCGTGCCGCGCAGCAGGGCGTCGTCCTCGGCGACGATCCGGACGTAAGGGAGTTGTGTCGGCGGCTCGACGGGATTCCGCTCGCTGTCGAGCTGGCGGCGGGGCGGCTGCGGGCGCTGGCGCCCGGGGAGTTGCTGGCGCGGTTCGACGACCGGTTCCGGCTGCTGGCCGGCGGGCGGCGGGACGCGCTGCCCCGGCATCAGACGCTACGGACGGCGATCGGCTGGAGCCATGAACTGTGCACGCCCGAGGAGCGGTTGCTGTGGGCGCGGCTCTCGGTGTTCGCCGGGCGCTTCGACCTGGAGGCCGCCGAGTACGTGTGCGGCGGCGACGGACTGCCCTCGGACGGCGTCCTCGACGTGCTGTCCGAACTGCTCGCGCAGTCCGTGGTCGTCCGCGAGTCGACGGCAACGGGCGTGCGCTACCGGATGCTCGACACGATCCGGGCATACGGCGCCGACTGGCTGGAGGCGACCGGGGACGCGGCCCGGCTGCGGCGCAGGCACCGCGACTGGTATCTGGGCCTGGCCACTTGGTGCGAGCTGGACTGGTTCTCGCCGCGCCAGGGCGAGGTCGCCGCGCGGGTCGAGGCGGAACTGCCGAATCTGCGCGGCGCCCTGGAGTACTGCCTGACCGAGCCGGACGAGACGCATCTGGGCCAGTACCTCGCGGGCTCCCTGTGGTTCTACTGGGCGGGCTGCGGGCGGCTCTCGGAGGGCCGGCACTGGCTGGAGCAGGCCGTGCAACTGGACGCGGAGAACACGGCCAATGACCAGTCACGGCTGAAGGCACTGTGGGTGCTCGGCTATGTGGCGATCCTCCAGGGCGACACCGTGCCCGCGCTGGCCGCGCTCCAGGAGTGCCGCGAGGAGGCCGACCACGCCGCGAACCCCACGGCGGTGGCGTACGCCGAACACCGCACCGGCTGTCTGGCCCTGGTCACGGACGACATGGCACGCGCGGAGACCCTGCTGCGCTCGGCGCTCGACCGCTACCAGCAGATCGGCGAGCTGAACAGCAATGTGCTGATGGGCCAGGTAGAGCTGGCGATGACCCGCGCGTTCCAGGGCGATCTGGCGGACGCGGTGAAGCTGTGCGAGGACGTCCGGCGGGTCTGCGAGGACCACGGCGAGCGCTGGACCCGGGCCTACGCGCTGTACGTCCTGGCCTACGTCGCCTGGAGCGACGGCGAACTCGCCCTGGCGCGCGACCTGTTGGCGGACTGTCTGGGCAGCGCCCACGGGTTCCGCGACCTGCTGGGCTCGGTGCTCGCCGTCGAACTGCTGGCCCTCGTCACGGTGGCGGAGGGCGATGCCGCCGAGGCCGCGCTGCTGCAGGGCGCGGCGGGCGGGATGTGGCCGTCCGTGGGACTGCCGCTGTTCGGCTCGGCGTACTACAACGCGCCGCACGAGCGATGCGAGGCGATGGCCCGCGAGCGGCTCGGCGACGAGCGGTACGAGGAGTGCGTACGGAACGGAGCAGGGCTGGGCCGGGAGGCGGCCGTGGCCCGGGCGCTGGGACAGGAGCGGTCGCTCGACGCCATGCCGGTGCCGCGCGGCCCGGTGCGGCCCGCGGCGGTGAGCGTGGACATGCGAAAGCCCGCCGCCTCGCCCACCCGGAAGGGCGGGGAGACGGCGGGCTGACACGCAGGTGGTGCTACGTCCGTGAGGTGATCAGCGGGCGTAGTACTCGACGACGAGCTGCTCGTCGCAGATCACCGGGATCTCCTTGCGGTTCGGCTCGCGGTCCAGGCGGAACGCCAGGGCGCCGAGGTTCACCTGGAGGTAGCGCGGGGTCTCGCCGTCGGGGGCGAAGCCACCGGCGCGGGAGACCTCGAACAGCGTCTTGCTGCGGCTGCGCTCGCGGACCATGACGACGTCGTCGGGCTTGACGCGGAAGGACGGCTTGTCGACCTTCTGGCCGTTGACCTCGATGTGGCCGTGGACGACCATCTGGCGGGCCTGGTAGATCGTGCGGGCGATGCCCGAACGCAGAACCAGGGCGTCGAGGCGACGCTCCAGCTCGATGACCAGGGCCTCACCGGTCTTGCCCTGCGTCTTGGCGGCACGCTCGTAGGCGCGGACGAGCTGGCGCTCGGACACGTCGTACTGCGCGCGCAGACGCTGCTTCTCCAGCAGACGGACCTTGTAGTCCGAGTTCTGCTTGCGGCCGCGGCCGTGCTCGCCCGGCGGGTAGGGGCGGGCCTCGAAGTACTTGACGGCCTTCGGGGTCAGCGCGATGCCGAGGGCACGCGACTTCTTGACCTTGGGGCGGGGCTGGTTAGCCACTTCTTTTCCTTTTCCTCTTCGGCTGCCTCAGGGTTACGGGAGGTCGCATCCGCAGCCGGGGAATCCCGACAGGTCCACGAGGGACTTGTCAGGCAGCCGTTCCCTGGTCTGGGCACATGTGCAGCACACGAACGGCCCACCGGCCGGTCCCGGAACCCCGGGTGGTGGTGGGCTGCCCGCGACACCTACGACGGTGCGCGACGCTCCTGGATCAAAAGATCCGGCTGATTGTCCCGCCTGAGGCGCCGACCGGAGTCGGACACGGGACGCAGCACTGCGCAGGATTCTACAGGGTGCTCAGGACCGCTTACGACCAAGGTGTTTTCTGGTCCACTCCACGGCGTCCGCGTACCGCGCCTCGGCACCGTGGCGAGTGGGCTCGTAGTACGCGCGGTCCTTCAGCTCCTCCGGGGCGTACTGCTGCTCGGCGATGCCCTCGGGCAGATCGTGCGGGTAGACGTACCCCTGCGCGTGGCCGAGTTTGGCCGCGCCCTTGTAGTGCCCGTCCCGCAGATGCATCGGCACCGGGCCCGCGTGCCCCTTGCGTACGTCCTCCATGGCGGCGCCGATCGCCGTGGTCGCCGCGTTCGACTTGGGCGCCAGAGCGAGGGCGATGGTGGCGTGGCTGAGGGTGAGCGCGGCCTCCGGGAAGCCGATCATCGCTACGGCCTGGGCGGCGGCGACCGCGATCGGCAGCGCGTTGGGATCGGCCAGGCCGATGTCCTCGCTGGCGGAGATCATCAGGCGGCGGGCGATGAAGCGGGGGTCCTCGCCGGCGTCGATCATGCGGGCGAGGTAGTGCAGGGCCGCGTCGACGTCGGAGCCGCGGATGGACTTGATGAGGGCGCTGGCCACGTCGTAGTGCTGGTCGCCGTCACGGTCGTACGTCACGGCGGCCCGGTCGACCGTCTCCTCCAGGGTCTGGAGGGTGATGTCCGGCTCGCCCTTGTCGAGGGCGGCCCCGGCAGCGGCCTCCAGGGCGGTCAGCGCGCGGCGGGCGTCGCCGCCGGCGATGCGCAGCAGGTGGTTCTCGCTGTCCTCGGGGAGGGTGACCGCGTCCTTGAGGCCGCGCTCGCTGCTCAGCGCCCGGCGGAGCAGGGCGCGCAGGTCGTCGTCCGTGAGGGGTTCGAGGGTGAGGAGCAGGGAGCGGGACAGCAGCGGGGAGATCACCGAGAAGTACGGGTTCTCCGTGGTCGCCGCGATCAGGGTGATCCAGCGGTTCTCGACGGCCGGGAGCAGGGAGTCCTGCTGGGCCTTGCTGAAGCGGTGGATCTCGTCGAGGAAGAGGACGGTCTCCTTGCCGAAGCCCCCGGTGGCGCGGCGGGCGCCGTCGATGACCGCGCGGACCTCCTTGACGCCGGCGGTGATCGCGGAGAGCTCGACGAACCGCTTGTCGGTGGCCTTGGAGACGACGTACGCGAGGGTCGTCTTGCCGGTGCCGGGCGGGCCCCAGAGGATCACCGAGGAGGGTCCGGCCGGGCCGCCCGCCCCCTCGCCGACCAGTCTGCGCAGGGGCGAGCCCGGCTTCAGCAGGTGCTGCTGGCCCACGACCTCGTCGAGGGTGCGCGGGCGCATCCGCACCGCCAGGGGACTGCTGGACGGGTCCTTCTCCTGGCGTGCTTCCGCGGCGGCGGTGAATAGGTCGGGCTCCACGCTCAAAACCCTATGTCACCGCACTGACAATCCGGTCTGGCCGGGGGCAGGGCCTGTCCGGCGGATCAAGTCGCAGGAAATCGGCGGTATCTGATGAGCGCCGGTGAGCGGGGCGTGGTGCGTGCAGCTGCAAGGCGGAGGAGGGCGGCGACGCGGAGCATCGGCAACCGACGACAACGCGGCTGGGGGTCCCCCCACGCTCTTGGGCAGAGGGGGAGCTCGTGCCAGACCCCGCGAGGCAGGCGGGGATGTGACGACAGGGCCATCAGGGTCCCGGACGGACGGATTCGACACGCGTGACGGAGCACCCCACCTCCTTCGAGCGCCCCAGCGGCGCCGACCCCGCAGACCCCCGCGGGGCGCTCCTGCACACCTCGACGCCGTCCAGGCCGTCCGGTGGAGCCGGCTTACCGGCACAGGCACGCACCGGCGAGCCGCCTTCGGCGCCGGGTACGAGCACGTCCCGCACCAAGGGGAAGGACCCGGCAGGTACCCCTGTGAAGCCCGAGCCCGATACCGCCGCAGCCGGCTCCGAGCACTCCCAGCCCTCGGCCGCCGAACCCGACACCCATCGTCCGCGCCCCGCGCCCGACGGCATCCCGGCCCAGCCGGGCGGCGGCGAGGTCTCCGACGCCGCCGCCAAGGAGCGCCGTACGGGACAGGGGCAGCCGCTGGGCGGTCCCATGCCGATGCGGCGGGACGGGGACCGGCTGCGCTTCGTGGGCGCCGCGACCCGGCGGATCGCCCGCGGCATCGACCTCGACGAGATCGTCATGGGGTTGTGCCGGGCGACCGTGCCGACCTTCTCGGACGCGATCCTGGTCTATCTGCGCGACCCGCTGCCCGTGGGCGACGAGCGGCCCACCGGGCCCGTCGTGCTGCGGCTGCGCCGTACCGACCGCATCCCTGAGGAGCGGGACACGGAGAACGGCTTCATGCCCGCGCTCCAGCCCGAGCAGCCCTCCGAGCTGTCGGCGGTCACCGCCGAACTCTGCGAGGTGCGGCCCGGCGGCGCGCTCAACGAGGTGCTGCGGGGCGTACGGCCGGTCTTCGCGGACTCGCCCGCAGCCCGCGCCGCGCTGCCGGAACTCCTCGGCGAGGGCGGCGAGTTGATCGTCCCCGCCGGCCAGCGCGCGATCCTCGCGCCGCTGCGCGGCCGGCGCCGGGTGATCGGCGCCGCGCTCTTCCTGCGCCGCCCCGAGCGCATGGCGTTCGAGGCCGACGACCTCCTGGTCGCCGCCCAGCTCGCCACACACAGCGCCCTGGGCATCGACAAGGCGGTGCTCTACGGCCGTGAGGCGTACATCGCCGACGAGCTGCAGCGCACCATGCTCCCGGAGACCCTCCCGCGCCCCACCGGCGTACGGCTGGCGTCCCGGTACCTGCCCGCCGCCGAGACGGCACGCGTCGGCGGCGACTGGTACGACGCGATCCCGCTGCCCGGCAGCCGGGTCGCCCTGGTCGTCGGCGACGTCATGGGCCACTCCATGACCTCGGCCGCGATCATGGGCCAACTCCGCACCACCGCACAGACGTTGGCGGGCCTCGACCTGCCCCCGCAGGAGGTCCTGCACCACCTCGACGAACAGGCCCAGCGGCTGGGCACCGACCGCATGGCGACCTGCCTCTACGCGGTCTACGACCCGGTCTCGCACCGCATCACCATCGCCAACGCGGGCCATCCGCCGCCGGTGCTGCTGCACCTGGGCGGCCGGGCCGAGGTCCTGCGGGTGCCGCCCGGCGCCCCCATCGGGGTCGGCGGGGTCGACTTCGAGGCCGTAGAGCTGGACGCGCCCGCCGGGGCGACGCTGCTGCTGTACACGGACGGGCTGGTCGAGTCGCGGCTTCGGGACGTGTGGACCGGGATAGAGCAGCTGCGCGAGAAGCTCGCCGCGGTCGCGCAGCTCACCGGGCCCGATCACCCGCCGCCCCTCGAAGCCCTGTGCGACGAGGTGCTCGACATGCTCGGCCCGGGCGACCGGGACGACGACATCGCGCTGCTCGCCGCCCGCTTCGACGGAATCGCGCCGAGCGATGTGGCGTACTGGTTCCTCGACCCGGAGGACTCGGCCCCCGGCCAGGCCCGCCGGCTGGCCCGGCGCGCGCTGGCCCGCTGGGGCATGGAGGACATGAGCGACTCCGTGGAGCTGCTGGTCAGCGAGGTCGTGACGAACGCCGTGCGGTACGCCTCGCGGCCCGTCACGCTCCGGCTGCTGCGGACCGACGTGCTGCGCTGCGAGGTCGGCGACGACGTGCCCCAGCTGCCGCGGCTGCGGCAGGCGCGGGCCACGGACGAGGGCGGACGCGGGCTGTACCTGGTCAACAGACTGGCCCGTCGGTGGGGAGCCACCCGGCTCAGCACCGGAAAGGTGGTCTGGTTCGAACTGAACCGGAATTAGACCCCGTCCAAAAGTTGCCGACATACCGGCGTCGGAGTTGACTGCTGGGGTACGCGAAGGCGAAGCGACCTACTCTCTCTGACAGGAGGACGCGCTCGTGACGCAGACACCCCAGCAGGCTCCGTACACCACGAACAACGTCGGCATTCCGGTGGAGAGCGACGAACACTCGCTCACCGTCGGCCCCGACGGCCCGATCCTGCTCCAGGACCACTACCTCATCGAGAAGATGGCCCAGTTCAACCGGGAGCGGGTCCCCGAGCGGGTGGTGCACGCCAAGGGCTCCGGTGCGTACGGCTTCTTCGAAGTGACCAACGACGTCAGCCAGTTCACCAGGGCCGACCTCTTCCAGCCCGGCAAACGCACCGAGATGCTGGCGCGGTTCTCCACCGTCGCCGGTGAGCAGGGCTCGCCCGACACCTGGCGCGACCCCCGCGGCTTCGCGCTCAAGTTCTACACAGAGCACGGCAATTACGACATGGTGGGCAACAACACCCCGGTCTTCTTCGTCCGTGACACGATCAAGTTCCAGGACTTCATCCGCTCGCAGAAGCGCCACCCGGTGACCGGGCTGCGCAGCAACGACATGCAGTGGGACTTCTGGACCCTCTCCCCCGAGTCGGCACACCAGGTGACCTGGCTGATGGGCGACCGGGGTGTCCCGAAGACGTACCGCCACATGAACGGCTACAGCTCCCACACCTACATGTGGATCAACGGCGCCGGTGAGCGGTTCTGGGTGAAGTACCACTTCAAGACCGACCAGGGCATCGAGTACCTCACGCAGGCCGAGGCCGACGAGCTGGCCGGTTCGGATGCGGACAAGCACCGCCGGGACCTGCACGAGTCGATCGAGGCCGGGAACGCGCCGAGCTGGAGCCTGAAGGTCCAGATCATGCCGTTCGAGGACGCCGCGGACTACCGCTTCAACCCCTTCGACCTGACGAAGGTCTGGCCGCACGGGGACTACCCGCTGATCGACGTCGGCCGGATGACCCTGAACCGCAACCCCGAGGACTACTTCGTCCACATCGAGCAGGCCGCCTTCGAGCCCTCGAACCTGGTGCCGGGCATCGGCCCCTCGCCGGACAAGATGCTGCTGGGCCGGCTGTTCTCGTACCCGGACACCCACCGGTACCGGATCGGCCCCAACTACACCCAGCTGCCGCCCAACCGGCCGCACTCCCCGGTCAACTCGTACGCCAAGGACGGCCCGATGCGCTACGAGGCGTCCAACGCGGCCCGGCCGTACGCCCCGAACTCCTACGGCGGCCCCGCGGCCGACTACGGGCGGTTCGGCGACCCGGCGAGCTGGCAGACCGCCGGTGAACTGGTGCGCGAGGCAACGAAGTTGCACCGCGAGGACGACGACTGGGGGCAGGCGGGCACGATGGTCCGCGAGGTCCTCGACGACGCGGCCCGCGACCGCCTCGTGGCCAACGTCAGCGGCCACCTGAAGGCCGACGTCTCCCGCTCGGTCCTCGACCGCGCCCTGCAGTACTGGCACAACATCGACAAGGAGACCGGCGACCGCATCGCCGCGAACTTCGCCTAACGGTAAGCGAGTTCACCCAGCGGTACGGAGAGAAGTCCGAGCGCGTCGAACCAGGCGTCCAGGTAGCGGGCGTGGTCGGCGAAGGAGT
>NZ_JBHXME010000150.1:0-27351 GCF_042721125.1 Streptomyces sp. NPDC058469 | reverse complement strand
CCGTCGATGAGGGCGGCGTAGGAGGCGATCATGCGCGTACGGCTGAAGCGTTCGCGGCTGCGGGCGTGGGCCTTGGCGAACTCCGCGCGGCCTGCGACCGCCTCGGTCCAGGCCGACGCGACGGCGTCCGGGTCGGGGGGCGTGATGATGCCGTGCCCGGCGACGATGGACGCGCTGTCGCCGACGTCGGTGGCGACGGGTACGGCCCCGCACATCATGCCCTCGATCAGGCACAGGGGCGCGGCCTCGCCGAAGGACGAGGTGAGCGCGACGACGTCGGACCCGGCGTAGACGGTCTCCATGTCCCGCCGTACGCCGAGGAGATGAAGCCGGTCGCCGAGTCGCTCCCGTTCCTCCCCGAAGGCGTCGTCGATGTCGGCGGAGAGGGCGGGTTGGTCGTGGTCGGTCATGCCGGCGCCGCACATCAGCACATGCCCGGCCGGTTCGCGCCGTAGCCACTCGTTGGCGGCGCGGAGGAAGAGCGGGATGTTCTTCATCGTGGCGTAGCGGGCGGCGAAGACGACGACGGGGGCGGTGTCCGGAATACCGAGGGAGGCACGCAGGGCGAGCCGCCGGGCGGGATCCGGCCGGAAGCGGAACAGGTCCACGCCATTGGGGATGACGTGGAGGACCTCGGGCGGGATGCCGGCGGCCTGGTAGGCGTCGCGGGTGGACTCCGCGCAGCAGACGGCGGCGACGACCTTGCCGTCGGCGATGGCGGCTTTCAGTTCGTCCAGGGCGGTGCCCGAGTGTTCGGGGTCCGAACGGTGCAGGCACACGACGGCGGGGCGGCGGGGCAGGCCCGCCTGGTTGAGCAGCGAGAGCGGCTGCTCCTTGAGCGACAGGACGACGTCGGCGTCGGCCAGGGCGCGGGCGGCGTCGGCGAGCTCGGGCCCGGTGAACCCCACCGTGGCCTGATCATCACCGCCGCCGAAGCTGCGGCCGAGGGTGGAGACGCCGACGCCGGCCGCGGTCAGCTGTTGGTAGCAGGCGTCGTTCTCCATGGCCTGCCGGGTTGCTTCTCGGTGTACTTCTCCGTGGATGCTGAGCACCGTATGGTGCTGGCCGCCCTCCACCAGTCCCAGTACGACGTCGCTGTGGACGATGCGGGCTCCTCCGGAGAAGAACCCCTCGTAGACCGACAGCACGTGCAGCTCGTGTCTAGCGCGCACACGACCACCCGCCTTGCGTATGAATCGAGCCATCCCCGTGAACAGCGGGTTAGCCGTTATGAGGCGGCACGGACATTTCGTCGGAATGAACTGGGCGTCTCGTGTCTGGGTCCGGTTGGTTATCCGGGGGTCAATTGGTACGGGGGCCTACGGCGAGCTGGACACGAACCGTCTTTCCGATGTCTCCGCGCAGAAACCGATCAAGGGATTCGGAGAGCCGACCGCGGGGGGCGTGGGGTAGCTGGTGGACGCCGTTCCTCGCCCGACTCCGCAAGACGGACTCACGCGACTGATGGCAGGTCAGGCCGCGGTGCGCTCCTCAGCCGTACGCCTGCGCAGCCCAGACCGCTGGATGGCCGGCGGCGCGTACGCCATGTCGAGGGTTCCGACGTCCGTGCCGGGCGGCACCAACTCGTCGATCTCGTCGAGGAGTTCGTCGGACAGGACGGTGTCCGCGCCCGCGAGCAGGTCGTCGAGGTGGGCCATCGTGCGAGGGCCGATGATCGCCGAGGTGACACCGGGGTGGGCGATCGCGAAGGCCATGGCCAGGTGGGTGAGCGGGAGGCCCGCCTTCTCGGCGAGGGCTACGAGTTCCTCGACCGTGTCGAGCCGGTGTTCGTCGGTGAGGTGCTTGAAACCGAAGGCCGAGCGGTGGGTGTCGGCCTGCTGGGCCTTGCGGTAGCGGCCGGTCAGGAGGCCGCCGGCCAGCGGGCTGTAGACCAGGGCGCCCATGCCGTAGCGCTCACAGACCGGCAGCACCTCGCGCTCGATGCCCCGGTTGAGGATCGAGTACGTCGGCTGTTCCGTGCGGAAGCGGACCAGGCCTCGCCGCTCCGCCACCCACTGTGCCTCGACGATGTCCGAGGCGGGGAAGGACGACGTGCCGACCGCCCTCACCTTGCCCGCGCGCACCAGATCGGTGAGGGCGGAGAGGGTTTCCTCCACGTCCGTGTCCGGCTCGGGGCGGTGGATCTGGAACAGGTCGACGTGGTCGGTCCCGAGACGGCGCAGGGAGTCCTCCAGGGCGCGGACCAGCCAACGCCGGGAGTTTCCACGCTGGTTGGGGTCGTCGCCCATCGGAAGGTGCGCCTTCGTGGCCAGTACGACGTTGTCGCGGCGACCCTTGAGCGCCTTGCCGACGATCTCCTCCGACTCGCCGCGCGAGTACGCGTCGGCGGTGTCGACGAAGTTGATGCCCGCGTCCAGCGCCTTGTGGATGATCCGGACGGAGTCGTCGTGATCGGGATTGCCGATGGCGCCGAACATCATCGCGCCCAGGCAGTAGGGGCTGACCTTGATGCCGGTGCGGCCCAGCGTGCGGTAGTGCATGATTCTCCCCAGGTAAGCGGAACAGCGTTCCGGAACAGCATACGGAACGCTGTTCCGCTTATGCAAGAAGACCTCACTTACCGCAGAACTCCGCCACCACCACCGCCCCGGCGTCCCCCGACCAGTCCCCGTTGAAGTTGAACGCCAGGGAATGGCGCCCGTCCGCCGTCGTCACGGCCACGGACGAGGAACCGTGGATGCCTCCGTCGTGGCCCCAGACATGGACACCGCAGGGCAGGGTGATGTCGGCGAGGCCGAGGCCATAGCGGGTGTCGCTGCTGTCGGCGCCCGTCGGGACCGTCGCCTTCATCTCCTTCAGCTGCTTCGGCGGCAGCAACTCGCCCCGCACCAGCGCGCCGTAGAAGCGGTCCAGGTCGGACGAGTCGGAGATCAGTGAGCCCGCGGAGGAGGCGATGGTCGGGTTCAGTCGTGTGACGTCGTACGTCGGGCCCGTGGCGGTCTGTGCCAGCTTGCTGTAGGCGTGGCTGCTGGGCTGCGGGACCGTGATCCTCGCGCCTGGGAGTGAAGTCGCCTTCAGGTTCACGGGGTTGATGATGCGGTGGCGGATCTCCGTCGCGTACGAGTGGCCGGTGACTTTCTGGATCACCATCCCGGCCAGCACGTAGTTCGTGTTGGAGTAGTTCCACGACGTGCCCGGTGCGAAGTCCGGCTTGTGGGTCATGGCGATCGCCACCAGGTCGGCCGCCGTCTTCGTGTCGTAACGGTGTTGGAAGAACCCGTCCTTGGTGAAGTACGTGGCGCCGAAGTCGTCGTCCGCCGTGTAGTTGAAGATGCCGCTCGTGTGGTTCAGGAGCTGGCGCAGGGTGACTTTCGTGCCGTCGTGGCCGTTGCCCTCGACCACGCCCGGCAGCCATGTGGCCACCTTGTCGTCGAGCGACAGGCGTCCCTCCGCCTCCAGTTGGAGGATGACCGTCGACACGAACGTCTTGGTGATGCTGCCCACCCGGTAGCGGTCGTCGGTCGAACGCGGCTTGCCGGTGCGGAGGTTGCCCACGCCGGCTGTCGTCGACCACGTGCTGCGGCCGTCCTTCACCGTCGCCGTGACGCCGGGTACGCCGATGTCGATGGCCGCCTGGATGGCCTTACGGGTGGCCGTGTGGTCCTGGTGCTTGCCGGCGGGCTCCGCCGCCGTCGCGGGTCCCGCCAGTGCGACGGACAGCGCCACCGCCGTCGTGGCCATGAGTGCTGTACGAACCCTCATGTGTGTTCCCCCTTCGTCGAGCCCGGGCGGCTCGGTCAGGGGGAGGGACCCGAGGGCATGTGGCCAAGGTTGCCCGGGTGTACGCCAGTTGAGTGAGTTTCGGCCCTTCTGAAGCTTCAGCCCTTCTTGAGGAGCAGCTCCGTGTTGCGGTCCTTCGCGTCGCCGCCCAGCACCGTGCTGGAACCCGGTGCGTTGTACGACAGTTCGCGGTACAGGGCCGCCAGGCCGGTCTGGGTGAGGTCGGAGAAGTCGGTGCGGTGCGGGGCCGCGGACTCGATCAGCGTGGTGAAGAGGGACAGCGTGCCGTCCTTGTTGTCCACCAGCTCGATGACACGGGCGAGTTGGGGATAGTCGACGTGCGAGGCGGTGGAGATCTCCCAGAAGCTGCGGCCGTCGGGCGCCGAGTGCGGGGTGATGACGTTGCGGTGGATGTGGCCGTTGACCCAGGCCAGCACGTTGGGATGGCTGCCGAGGAGGGCGATGACCGCCGAGCCCTCGTAGCGGCGCTCGGTGGGGTGGGCCGGGTCGGGGCGGGTGTTGTCCATCGACTTGCTGGTGTGGTGGCTGAAGATCACCGCGTACGAGTCCTTGTTGTCGCGGAGTGTCTTGTCCAGCCACCTCAACTGCGTTGCCCCGATGGACCCTTCGTAGTGGCCGCCCGCGTCCGTGGTGTCGAGGCTGATGCCGATCACGTCGTCGGCGATACGGAACGCGTAGTACTGGGTGCCCGCGTCGACGTTCGCGGAGGAGTAGCCGTGACCGACCGGGCCGAGGCCCTGGTAGGCCGGGTCGAGGTGGGCCTTGAGGTACTCGGCGGAGGTGTACGGGGCGCGGTTCTCGTCCGGCGTGATCGACCGCGCGGAGCGGGCGTGTGCCTTGAGGAAGTCGCGGTAGCCGGTGCCCTTGGGGTCCTTCGCGTCCCGGATCGAGTTCTGCAGCTTCTTCGCCTCGGCCGCCGTCGCGGTCATCAACTTCTTGCCGCCGATGGCGAGTTCGGTGAGGTAGGGGTCCGCGTGGGAGCCGAAGCAGCCGAGCGGGAGCGCGTCGTGGTTGCCGACCGTCGAGTACCAGGGCAGGTTGAGGCCGGGGCTGCGGACCTCGCGGATCGCGGCGGCCAGGAAGCCCTTGAGGTGCGGGAAACCGACCTGCTTGTCGCCGTCGCGCAGGGTGGATTCGGGCTGCCAGTACAGCTTGAGGCCGCTGTTCTGGACACCCTCGTAGTGGCGCGGGTCACCGGTGTTGGGGGTGAACCGCCCGCCGCTCATGATCTTCATGAACCATTCCAGCTCGGACTTGGCGTTGTTGTCCGTGTTGTCGCCGGTGGTCATGACGAAGTGCAGCGGGGAGCCGGTCACCGGGGCGCCGCGCAGCGCGTTGACCCGCTCGACCAGCGAGATCCCGCCCTGCACGGTCAGCGCCTCGTGCGGGCGCCAGGCGTGCTTGTCGGTCGAGCGCAGGTACTCCAGGCGCAGCGGGTGCTGGCTGTCCATCAGGTGCAGATCGGTGAACTGCACGAACGACGCGAGTGCCGTACGGCGGCCCGCGCGCCCGGACTTGGCGTTGGCGAGGTCGCCGCGCACGACGCGCTTCCACCCGGCGCCGTCGCCGAGCCGGCGGTAGCCGGAGCTGGTGCGCGGGGCGGCGACCGTCGCGAGGGTGGTGCCCTTGGTGTACGGGGCGAGAGGTGCGGCCGGTGCCACGCGGGAGTGCGCCACGGGCGCCTCGGCGGCGGTGTTGGCGCCATCGGCGGTGGCGGTGGCGGTGGCGGCCTGGCTGTCGGTGGGCCGGAGGGCGTAACCGACGCCCGCGGAGACGGACACGGCCGCGGTGGCGGCGAGGACGGTACGGCGGTTGACCCCCAGCGCGGAGCTGGCGACAGAGCGTGTGCGCGACATGGCGCGATCTCCCCGAGTACGAACTGCGTCGGCAGTGGTCGCGGGGGTTCGCGGCGATCGGTTCTCGATCGCGGTCGCGAACTTCCCGCTCGTACTGGATGCTTGGCATCGGGGATGACCTGCGCGTAAACGAGACGGCAACGCGTGGCGCCGATCACCGTACGTGGATCTTGGCGCCCCCTGTGCGTTCGTGAACGCTCGTCGGACCGCCGGGAGGCGGCTACTCCGTGTTCATCTGCCGGGGTACTGAAGCTATTCCGGGACCGTTCCGCTACGGCTTTCCGGGGAGCCCGCTCTCGACCCGTCCGACGGCCGGCCGCTCCCGCCACAGCCGCAGCGCCACGTCGATCAACCGGACCCGGGTGAGCCCGGGTACGTCGTCCAGCGGGTGCCAGGCGGCCATGTCGGTCGACCCGCCGACCTCGTTCCGCAGCTCGCCGCCGACGATCCCGGCCTCGTAGACAATCCGGACGCCGTGGTGGTCCACCTTGCGCCTGTAACTCCACGGGAGGACGTGGTGAGTCGTGTCCACGCCGAGGAGACCGGTGACCTCGACGTGGTAGCCGGTCTCCTCCTCCAGCTCCCGTACGACCGTGTCGTTCGGGTGCTCGCCGTGGTCCATGCCGCCGCCGGGCAGCACCCACTCGTATCCCCCGCCCGCGGCCGGTGACCGGGCCAGCAGGAGCTGTCCGTCCCGGACGCAGACGGCGTAGGCGGCGACTCTCAGCTTTTTGCGCATCCGGCAGACGTTAATGCGCCGGGTCCGGATTGGCAGGTGAGTATTCGGGCGCGGACCAGCGCAGAGGGATCGCGGCGGCGCTCTCGACGACCTCGGTGAGGGTGAAACGCACCCTGCGCTCCCCCTCCCCGTCGAACTCCGTCCTTGCCTCGCCGGTGAGTTGGAGTGCGCTGCCCGTCGTCCAGTCGAGGAAGAGGAGTCCCGCGCGCGGGTCGGCGAGCAGGTTGCCCAGGCTCAGGAACATGGCGTTGCCCGCGTAGTCCGGCCAGACCAGCTCGTGGGGTGAAGTCGCTTGTACGAAGCCCGGGTTGCCGCCCCGGTGGCTGGCGTCGGCGCCGTGCTCGTGGACGGTGGCGAGGAAGAAGGTGTCGGCCGCCGCGATGAACTCGGCCTGGGCGGCGGTCAGTTCAGCGCTACGCCGGGGCCGCGCGGGCACGCGGCCGGCGACCGTCTCGTAGGACTCTCTGCGCTGGATGTACTTGGGGCAGTTGGAGAACACGCGGACCGCCTCGATCGCCAACCCCCGTGCGGTACGCCGGAGTCGGCCGTCGACTCGCATACGGCGGCGGGTGCGGGGGTCGAGGGCGATGGTGCCGACCGGCAGGTCCCGCGCCTCGGCGAGGGCCGGGGTGAGGGGGTCGGTCGGGCGGGGGCCGCCTGTGATCGAGATCTGGTGCGGGCCCGTCGCCCGTACGAAGCCGGGGGCGCCGGTGAGCGGTGAGGCCCACACCCGGCCCGTCGCGGGGTCGGCGGCGCCCAGGATCAGGAGGGGCT
Organism: Streptomyces sp. NPDC058469; assembly: GCF_042721125.1. Lineage (NCBI taxonomy): Bacteria > Bacillati > Actinomycetota > Actinomycetes > Kitasatosporales > Streptomycetaceae > Streptomyces > Streptomyces sp. NPDC058469. The sequence goes on along the minus strand of NZ_JBHXME010000150.1, from coordinate 20,220 downwards.
GGAGTTCGAGGAAGGCGGCGGCCACGGGTTTGATGCCCTGGCCGATGATCTGGCCGACGTGGTCGGCGAATTCACGCACCCCCACCCGGTCCTGCACGGCGCGGGAGCCCGCGTGATAGGTCTCCATGGCCTCCATGGCCTCCATGGCCTCCATGGCTAGAAGAAGCCGCAGGTCGGGGCTTCGACGTGCGGGACCGGGGCGTCCTCGGCGCCGGTCGGCACCGAGATCTCCAGCCGGGTGCCGTCGGGGTCGTGGAAGAAGATGCCGCCGGAAGCCGCGCCCTCGCGGTGGGCGACCACGCCCTCGTACGCGAACTCGGCGCCGTAGGCCTTGAGCGCCTCCTCGTACCGCTGGACCCGCTCGATCGAGTCGGCCGCGAACGCCAGGTGGTGCAGGCCGGCACGGTCGCTGTCGTACGACCCCTGGGCCTGCTGCCAGAGGGTGAGGACGGGGCGGCCGTCGCCGTCGCCGTCGCCCAGGAACGCGTAACGGCGGTCGTCGTCCTTGCCCTCGGCGAGCACGGCGAAGCCGAGGACGTCTCGGTAGAAGGCGAGCGAGCGGTCGAGGTCGGTGACGTTCAGGCCGATGTGGCCGAGGTGCAGGGTCATGGGAAGCCCTTCGCTGACATAACCGTTGTCGGCGACTTTAACGGTTAGTCTCGGGGCGGGTCAACCGGTCACGTACTCTTGACCGGTTAGATCAGAAGGGAGCTTCCCCAGATGCCGAAGCCCAAGTCCAAGCCGATGCCCCTCGCCGAGGACCCCCGGCCGCTCGTCGGCGAGCCGCTCGCGCTCGACCTGCTCAACACGTGGTGGATGCGGGACGGAGTCCTCCAGGATCTGCTCACGATCCCGGGCGGGTTCGCCGTCTGGCTCGGCTCGAACGGGCTCGACGAGCGGTTCGCGGCCGATCCGATCACCCTGACGCACACCAACATCGCGCGCGGCGCGCTGAAGACGGTGGTGGACGGCGGCCGCACGGACGACCTCGACGCCGTACTCGGCATGGGACGCATCCGCGCCACCCTCACCGCCGACGGACCCGGCGAGGTGCCCGAGTTCGACGACCCCAGGTGGGGGCCCGGCTGGCTCGCCGCCCGCAGTTATCTGGAGCTGCTCTCCACCGCCCCCGACCGCATCCGCCGCTGCGCCCACGACACGTGCGTCCTGCGCTTCTTCGACACGTCGAGGAACGGCACCCGCCGCTGGTGCTCGATGGCGGCCTGCGGCAACCGCGCGAAGGCGTCCCGCCACTACGCACGTTCGAACCCCCGGAGCGAATAGGGGGTTTTCCCCACACGTTCATAGCGTTTCGGTCAACACTTCCCAAACAACCGTCCCTTGGGTAAAGCTGTGCCCTCGTCCGGCACTGGATTCTTCACCTACAAGGGATGCCGATGACCCTCTCCCACCAGAGACGCGTGGCCCGAATATCCGTGGCCGCCGGTCTCGTCGCCGCGCTCTCCGCGGCCGGGCCGATACCCATGGCCTTCTCCGCCGACTCGCCGCCCGCCGCCACTCCCGCGGACGCCACGGTCAAGTCCGCCGCCGCCAAGCTCGGTTCGGACGACGCCGACCTGCTCGCCACGGCCAAGGCCGACGGCGACAAGAACGTCACCATGATGATCGCCACCGCGCCGGGCGCGACCGAGCAGGTCGCCCAGCAGCTGGACGCGGTCAAGGGCGGCTCCGTGGGCCGCACCTACGACAAGCTCGGCTACGTCCGCGCCACCGTCCCGACCGGCAGGGCGGACTCGGCGATCGCCGCCGCCGCGAAGCTGTCCTCGGTGCACGCCATCGACCTCCGGCAGGAGATCGCCCTCGACGACCCGACGCCGAGCGCGGACACGGCCAAGGGTGCCAAGGGCGCCAACAAGGCCACCACCACGGCCACTTACTCGGCGCCGAACAAGAACACCCCCGCCGAGAACCCGTACAACCCGTCCTTCGAGACGGGCGCCGTCGACTTCGTGAAGAAGAACCCGAAGGCGGACGGCCGCGGCATCACGATCGGCATCCTCGACTCCGGCGTCGACCTCGGCCACCCGGCGCTGCAGAAGACCACCACCGGCGAGCGCAAGATCGTCGACTGGGTCACCTCGACCGACCCGATCGTCGACGGCGACCAGACCTGGCGCCCGATGGTGACGGCCGTGTCCGGCCCCAACTTCACCTACGGCGGCACGAGTTGGACGGCGCCTGCGGGTTCTTACGAGATCAGCACGTTCAAGGAGTCGTACACCACCGGCGGTGACGCGGCGGGCGACGCGAACCGTGACGGTGACACCACCGACTCGTGGGGCGTCCTGTACGACCCGACGGCCGGCACGGTGACGGTCGACCTGAACAACAACCACGACTTCGGCGACGACGCGCCGATGAAGCCGTACAAGGACGGTTACCAGGTCGGCTACTTCGGTACCGACAACCCGGCGACGGACGTCGTCGAGCGTCAGCCGTTCGTCGTGCAGATCAGCAAGGACGTACCGATGGACCCGTACGGCGGGTCCTGGGTCGGCAAGACCGCCGACTTCGTCAACATCGGCGTCATCGAGTCCGAGCACGGCACGCACGTCGCCGGTATCACCGCGGCCAACGGCCTGTTCGGCGGCAAGATGAACGGTGAGGCGCCGGGCGCGAAGCTCGTCTCCTCGCGCGCCTGCACCTGGTCCGGCGGCTGCACCAACGTGGCGCTCACCGAGGGCATGATCGACCTCGTCGCCAACCGCGGTGTCGACATCGTCAACATGTCGATCGGCGGCCTGCCCGCGCTGAACGACGGCAACAACGCGCGCGCTGAGCTGTACACCCGGCTCATCGACACGTACGGCGTGCAGCTCGTGATCTCGGCCGGCAACTCCGGTCCGGGCGCCAACACGATCGGCGACCCCGGCCTGGCCGACAAGGTGATCTCGGTCGGCGCCTCCATCTCGAAGCAGACCTGGGCCGCCAACTACGGCTCGCAGGTGGCGACTTCGTACCAGCTGCTGCCGTTCTCCTCGCGCGGCCCGCGTGAGGACGGCGGCTTCACGCCGACGCTCGTCGCACCCGGCGCCGCGATCAACTCGACCCAGACCTGGCTGCCGGGTTCCCCGGTCCCCGAGGCGGGTTACACGCTGCCGGCCGGCTACTCGATGCTCCAGGGCACCTCGATGGCCTCCCCGCAGGCCGCAGGCGCCTCGGCGCTGCTGCTGAGCGCCGCCAAGCAGAAGAACATCGCCCTCACCCCGGCGACCCTGCGCACGGCGCTGACCTCAACCGCCGATCACATCAAGGGTGTTCAGGCGTACGAGGAGGGCGCGGGCCTCATCAACATCGTGGACGCGTGGAAGTCCATCAAGGACGGCGCCACCTCCCACGAGTACACGGTGAAGGCTCCGGTCGACACGGCGATCGACTACGCGCTGAAGACCCCGGGCTTCGGCACGGGACTGTACGACCGCGAGGGCGGCCTCAAGGCCGGCGCGAAGAAGACGTACGACATCACCATCACGCGAACCACCGGCGCCGACAAGGCGGTTCGGCACGAGCTGCACTTCGAGAACAACGCCGGTGACACCTTCCGGATCGTCGGTTCGGACGAGGTCAAGCTCCCGCTGAACCAGCCGGTGACGGTCAAGGTGCAGGCGGCGCCCAGGAGTTCGGGCATCAAGAGCGCGATCCTGGAGGTCGACGACCCGAAGACCGAGGGCCTCGACAAGCAGATCCTCACGACGGTCGTGGTCTCCACCCCCGTCAACTACACCTACGCCACGGCGAATTCGGTGCAGCGCAACAGCACGCAGTCGTACTTCGTGACCGTCCCCGAGGGGGCGAAGGCCCTTGAGGTCGCGATGAGCGGGCTGAAGGACAAGAGCCAGACACGGTTCATCTCGATCCACCCGTACGGCGTTCCGGTCGAGAACACCGGCACCCCGTACTGCTACAACAACTACCTGGACGGCAACGGCTGCAAGCCCGACGTGCGTTCGTACGCCGACCCGCAGGCCGGCGTCTGGGAGATCGAGGTCGAGGCGCGCCGTACGTCGCCGCTGCTCGACAACCCGTACAAGCTGGACGCCACCGTCCTCGGCGCGGTCTTCGACCCGGAGACCGTGACCGTGCCCGAGGCCAAGGTCGGCGTCCCGGCCACCGCCTCGTGGAAGGTGACCAACAACTACGCGGCTCTGGACGGCACGTTGAAGGGCGGCCCGCTCGGCTCCTCGCTGACCGTGCGGCCCACCATCACCGAGGGCGTGACCCAGACCACCACGGTCGACGTCCCCGCCGGCGCCACCTCCCTGGACGTCGCCATCGGCAACGTCTCGGACACGGCGGCGGACCTGGACCTGACGGTGAAGAACGCCGCCGGGACGGTCGTCGGCACCTCCGCCGACGGCGACTCGGAGGAAGCGGTCTCCATCGCCAACCCGGCCGCCGGTACCTACACGGTCGAGGTCGCGGGCTACTCGGTGCCGTCCGGCTCGACCGCGTACGACTACCGGGACGTGTTCTTCTCCCCGGCGCTCGGCACGGTCACCGTCGACGACTCGACGCCGGTGAAGCTCGCCACGGGCGCCTCGGCGACCGTCTCCGGCAGCGTCACCGCCCTGGCCCCCGCTCCTGAGGGGCGCGAGTTCTTCGGCCAGGTGCAGCTGGTCAACGCCCACGGCACGGTCGCGGGCCTGGGCAGCGTGAAGATCGAGAAGGTCACGTCGTAGCACCACATGCGACAACCGGGGCGGGCGTCCGTACGGGCGCCCGCCCCTTCCCTGTCAGCCGGTCGGGCAGGTGGCGGTGCCGGGCCCGGTGAGCGCCTCGACGATCGCGGCACCGTCCGTGGCGACGGCGTCGTCACCGACGGCCCAGAGGGTCGCCGTCTCCGAGCCCTTCGGGACCCCGACCAGCACGTGCTGCCCCTGGCGCGGCGCCGGCTGCGCCCCCGCGGCCAGCACGACCGTGACGTCGGCCGGGCCGTGGGCGGGCCGGTAGGAGCGGGTGACGGCGAGCGTGACCCGTTTCCGGGGGTCGGAGCTCGGCCGCACCTCGGTCACCGTCCCCTCGACGAGGAGGCGGGAGCAGGCCACGTACAGCTCGGGGTCGGACAGCGCGCCCGAGGCCTCCGGCGCCTTGTCCTGCGCCGAGCCGGAACTGGTCTTCGCCCCCTGGTCCGCGCTGCTCGACGCGGAGCCCGAGATCCCGTTGTGCGCGACCAGCCAGGCGAGCCCGGTGATCATCGTGGCGACCACGGCCGTAGCGAGGGTGCCGTAGGCGAGGACACGCAGGCCGGGGTGGCGGCGTCGGGCGGGCCGCACCTCACGCACCGGCTTCGGCTTCGGTGGGGCTTCCGGTTCAGGCTGCGGTCGCGGTTCGGAGAGCGCGTGACCGATGAGCCCCAACTGCTCCCTCAACAGCGCCACTTCGGCCGTAGCGACCGTGTGCTCGGCCATGAACCCGGCGTCCGCGCGGGCCGCTTCCGGCAGTGGCTCGTCCGTGATCGCGGCCATCAGCGCGTCCACGCCGTCGTACTCGGCAGCCACGTCACACCACCTCGTCCTCGTGCAGGCGGTCGCGCAAGGCGCGGACCGCGGAGTGCAGCCGGCTCTTGACCGTGCCTTCCGGGATGCCGAGTTCCTCGGCGATCCCGCGCACGGGCAGGTCGGCGAAGAACCGCAGGACGAGGACCTGGCGGTGCTGGTCGGGCAGCTCGTCCAGGCCCTGCGCCACCGCCATGGACAGGACACTCGTGTCCTCGCCGGAGGGATGCTCCAGCTGGCGCAGGGAGGCCAGCCGCTCCCCCACCCGCTCCTGGCGGCGCTTGGCGCGGTGCCAGTCCATGGCGAGGTTCGAGGCGACGACCGCCGCCCACGCCGAGACGTCGCGCGGCGCCTCGTCGCCCTTCGCCGCCCGCTCCAGCAACCGCAGCCGTACCTGCTGGACGCCGTCCTGCAGATCCGTCTGCGGCACCCCGCCGAGCGCGAGCACCGCCCGCACCCGCCGCTCCTGGGCCGCGTCCAGAGGATCGTCGTCCTCCTGGACCCGGCGGGCCTTTCTGCGCAGCACAAGCCACCCCCTCACCGCGTTTCCTCTACGACGCCGGAGTGCGCGGAAACGTTCGGCGGGGCCCGGAAACGTTCGGAGGCGTACGTCACACCGGCCGGGCCGCGTCCCATTCCTCGGGCATGCGCGGCAAAGAATTGGACAGGCGGACCAGGATCGGCAGGATGATGGAAACGCCGCAGACGTACAGGAACAGGTAAGGGAGTCGCTGTGAGGGTCGGAATCGTCGGAGCCACCGGTCAGGTCGGCACGGTCATGCGCAGGATCCTCGTGGAGCGGAACTTTCCGGTCACCGAGCTGCGTCTGTTCGCCTCGGCCCGTTCGGCGGGGACGGTCCTGGACGGCGTGACGGTGGAGGACGCGGCGAGTGCCGACTACTCCGGTCTGGACATCGTGCTGTTCTCGGCGGGCGGCGCGACCTCGAAGGCACTGGCCGAGAAGGTCGCCTCGCAGGGCGCGGTCGTCATCGACAACTCCTCCGCCTGGCGCAAGGACCCCGACGTACCGCTGGTCGTCTCCGAGGTGAACCCGCACGCCGTCGCGGACCGCCCCAAGGGCATCATCGCCAACCCGAACTGCACGACGATGGCCGCGATGCCGGTCCTGAAGCCGTTGCACGCGGAGGCGGGTCTTGAGGCGCTGGTCGTCGCCACGTACCAGGCGGTGTCCGGTTCCGGTGTCGCCGGTGTGGCCGAGCTGCACGGGCAGGCGCTGAAGGTCGTCGCCGACGCGGACAAGCTCACGCACGACGGCGGCGCGGTCGACTTCCCCGAGCCGCAGGTCTACAAGCGCCCCATCGCCTTCAACGTGCTCCCCCTCGCGGGCTCGATCGTCGACGACGGCCTGCACGAGACCGACGAGGAGCAGAAGCTCCGCAGCGAGTCCCGCAAGATCCTGGAGATCCCGGAGCTCAAGGTCTCCGGCACCTGTGTGCGCGTCCCGGTCTTCTCCGGGCACTCCCTCCAGGTCAACGCCCGTTTCGCCCGGCCGATCTCCGTCGAGCGTGCCATGGAGCTGCTGGGCGGCGCGCCGGGTGTCGCCCTGACCGACATCCCGACGCCTCTCCAGGCGGCCGGCCAGGACCCGTCCTACGTCGGGCGTATCCGCGCCGACGAGACGGTCGAGCACGGGCTCGCGCTGTTCATCTCCAACGACAACCTCCGCAAGGGGGCTGCGCTGAACGCGGTGCAGATCGCGGAGTTGGTGGCGGTGGAGCTGAAGGGCTGACGCCGGGAGTTTTTCGCCCCGCCGCCCCTACCCGTCCCATCCCTCTGGGGCTCCGCCCCAGACCCCGCTCCTCAAACGTCGGAGAGGCTGGATTTTCGGCCCGTCCGGCGTTTGAGGAGCGCAGGGTGCTACGCCCTGCGTACCTCATAGAAGAAGCACCCGTACTCCACCGCCCGAACGTGGACGAGAACCACGGACGGATCGGCGAAGGCCCGGGCGAGGGCGTCGTCGTCGACGGTGTCGACCAGCTCGCCGCCCAGGATGTGGCCCTCGGCCGAATAGCGCCGGACCGTGCGGTGGGCGTTCGCGAAGGGATATCCGGAGCCGGCCGCCGGCCCCACGCACTCCTCCGCGTGGATGAAGACCGGGCCTTGTTCGTCGTACGCCCCCGGCTCCGCCCCCGTTTCCGCCGCCCAGCGCCGCAGCGGGGCGTAGGAGACCAGGGCGATCCGCTCGCCGGGCTCGCTGCGGCGCAGGCAGCAGCGGAGCGGAGCGCCTCCCTCCTCATCGGTCACGGGAACCATTCGGGCTCCCGCATCGTCAGCAGAGCGCAGCTCCTTCAGGACCGTGGGGTCGATGGGTCGTGCCGTGTACGTCGTCATGAACCCAGGCTCGCGCTCGTCCGCCCCGCTCACCGGCGGGAACCGGACATCGCGCTCCCCGCAGCTCCCGTGGAAGGATGGCGCAACCCACACATAACGAGGAGATGACCGCGTGCCTGGCACAAACCTGACTCGCGAAGAGGCGCAGCAGCGGGCAACGCTGCTCACCGTTGACTCGTACGAGATCGATCTCGACCTCTCCGGCGCGCAGGAGGGCGGGACCTACAGGTCCGCGACGACGGTGCGCTTCGACGTGGCCGAAAGCGGCGGCGAGTCCTTCATCGACCTCGTGGCCCCTACGGTCCACGAGGTGACGCTGAACGGCGACCCGCTCGACCCCGACGAGGTCTTCAAGGACTCGCGGATCGCCCTGGCCGGGCTGTTGGAAGGACCGAACGTCCTCCGGGTCGTAGCGGACTGCGCGTACACCAACACCGGTGAGGGACTGCACCGGTTCGTCGACCCCGTCGACCAACAAGCCTATCTGTACACCCAGTTCGAGGTGCCGGACGCCCGTCGGGTCTTTGCCTCCTTCGAGCAGCCCGACCTCAAGGCCACCTTCCAGTTCACCGTGAAGGCGCCCTCAGGCTGGACCGTCATCTCCAACTCCCCGACGCCCGAACCCCGGGACGACACCTGGGTGTTCGAGCCGACGCCGCGCATCTCGACGTACATCACCGCGCTGATCGTCGGGCCGTACCACAGCGTCCACAGCGTGTACGAGAAGGACGGCCAGTCCGTCCCGCTCGGCATCTACTGCCGGCCCTCGCTCGCCGAGTACCTCGACTCGGACGCGATCTTCGAGGTCACGCGGCAGGGCTTCGACTGGTTCCAGGAGAAGTTCGCCTACGCGTACCCCTTCAAGAAGTACGACCAGCTGTTCGTCCCGGAGTTCAACGCGGGCGCGATGGAGAACGCGGGCGCGGTGACCATCCGCGACCAGTACGTGTTCCGGTCCAAGGTGACCGACGCCGCGTACGAGGTGCGCGCGGAGACGATCCTGCACGAGCTGGCCCACATGTGGTTCGGCGACCTCGTGACCATGGAGTGGTGGAACGACCTGTGGCTGAACGAGTCGTTCGCCACGTACACCTCCATCGCCTGCCAGGCGTACGCGCCGGACTCGCGCTGGCCGCACTCGTGGACAACGTTCGCCAACTCGATGAAGACGTGGGCGTACCGGCAGGACCAACTGCCGTCCACGCACCCGATCATGGCCGAGATCCGCGACCTGGACGACGTCCTCGTCAACTTCGACGGCATCACGTACGCCAAGGGCGCGAGCGTCCTGAAGCAGCTCGTCGCGTACGTCGGCATGGACGAGTTCTTCGCGGGCGTGCAGGCGTACTTCAAGCGTCACGCGTACGGCAACACCCGCCTGTCCGACCTGCTGGGCGCGCTGGAGGAGACCTCCGGGCGTGACCTGAGCACCTGGTCGAAGGCGTGGCTGCAGACCGCCGGCATCAACATCCTGCGCCCGGAGATCGAGACGGACGCGGACGGCGTCATCACCGCCTTCGCGATCCGCCAGCAGGCCCCGGCGCTGCCCGCCGGCGCCAAGGGCGAGCCCACCCTCCGCCCGCACCGCATCGCCGTCGGCCTGTACGAACTCGACGAGGACACCGGCAAGTTGGTGCGCGACGAGCGCGTCGAGCTGGACGTGGACGGCGAACTCACCGCCGTACCGCAGCTGGTGGGCAAGCGTCGTCCGGACGTGGTCCTGCTGAACGACGACGACCTGTCGTACGCGAAGGTCCGCCTCGACGAGCAGTCCCTCGCCTTTGTCACCGAGCACCTGGGCGACTTCGAGTCCTCGCTGCCCCGCGCCCTGTGCTGGGCCTCGGCCTGGGACATGACGCGGGACGCCGAACTCGCCACCCGTGACTACCTGTCGCTCGTCCTGTCGGGCATCGGCAAGGAGTCCGACATCGGCGTCGTGCAGTCGCTCCAGCGGCAGGTGAAGCTGGCGATCGAGCTGTACGCCGACCCGACCGCCCGGGAGGCCCTGCTCACCCGCTGGACGGACGCCACGCTGGCGCACCTGCGTTCCGCGGATGCGGGCAGCGACCACCAGCTGGCGTGGGCCCGCGCGTTCGCGGCGACCGCGCGCACCCCGGAGCAGGTGGACCTGCTGGACGCCCTGCTGGACGGCGCGACGACGATCGAGGGTCTGGCCGTCGACACCGAGCTGCGCTGGGCGTTCGTCGAGCGGCTCGTGGCGGTCGGGCACTTCGACGAGGAGGACATCGCCTCCGAGCACGAGCGGGACAAGACGGCCGCCGGTGAGCGTCACGCCGCGACCGCCCGTGCCGCCCGTCCGACCGAGGAGGCGAAGGCGGAGGCCTGGGCACAGGTCGTCGAGTCCGACAAGCTCCCCAACGCCCTTCAGGAAGCGGTGATCTCGGGCTTCGTCCAGACCGACCAGCGCGAACTCCTGGCGCCGTACACGGAGAAGTACTTCGCGGCCGTCAAGGACACCTGGGACACGCGTTCGCACGAGATCGCCCAGCAGATCGCGGTCGGCCTCTACCCGTCGATCCAGGTCTCCCAGGACACCCTGGACCGCACGGACACCTGGCTGACGGCCGCCGAGCCCAACGCGGCCCTGCGCCGCCTGGTCTCGGAGTCCCGCTCGGGCGTGGAGCGCGCGCTCAAGGCACAGGCCGCGGACGCGGCTGCTTCGTAGTCGGTTCTACGGCCATGCCGTAATCCGTCCTACGGCCATGTCGTAATCCGTCCTACGGCCACGACGGGCGCCCCGCACGATGCCGGGCGCCCGTTCGCATGTCCTCGACCCGCTCAGCTCGCTCGACCCGCTCAGCCCGGGAACATCCCGCCCGTGACGTTCACGAACGTGCCGGTGATGCTCGCCGCGTGGTCCGAGGCGAGGAAGACGGCGGTCGCGGTGATCTCCGCGAGGGTGGGGTTGCGGCGGGTCATGCGCAGGCTCGACAGGTGGTCGAGGATGCCCTGGATCGCGGCCTCGTTGAGGTCGGGGTTGACCTTGCCGAGCTTCTCGATCGTGAGGGTCTCGGGGATGCCGGCGGCCCACAGGCCTACGGCGCGCACCCCGCGCGGGCCCAGTTCCATCGCCAGGTTGCGCACGAGGCTGTCGGTCGCCGCGTCGGCGGGACCGGTGCCGCCCATCATCGGACTGCCGTGCGCGGAACCGCTGTTGAGGGTGAGGACGACACCGGAACCGCGCTCGGCCATCCGGCGGGCGGCGGCGCGGGCGGTGATGAAGTTGGCGCGGGTGCCGTTGATCACCGGCGCCAGGAAGGCGTCGACGGGCATGTCGGTGATCGGCAGTCCCTGGACGTCGCCGCGCGAGACGAGGTTGAAGGACACGTCGATGTCGCCGACGCGGGCGAGGTGCTCCGTGACGGCGCTCTCGTCGAGCGCGTCGACGACGGCCACCTCGGCTTCCTTGATACCGGCTTCCTTGATGTGGGCGGCCACGGCCTCCAGCGTCTCCAGGGTGCGTCCCACGAGGTGGACGCGTGCTCCCTCGGCGGCGAAGGCGCGGGCGACCGCACCGCCGATCGAACCGCCGGCGCCGTAGATGACCGCGGTCTTGTCGGTGAGCAGCATGGTGATCTCCCAGCAGGTCGTGTGTCGTTCGTGTCGGCAGTACAGACGCGCAGGGGGCCCACCACTCATCGCTCACAGGCGCAGGGGGAGTCCGAAGGCCGGGAACAGGTGCGGTTCGAAGGACGTGATCTCGACGATCCGGTCGTCGGCGTCGAAGCGCAGCACGTCGAGGACCTGGGCGCGGTAGACGGTCGTACCGGGTCGGCGCACGTAACCCCCGGCCGCCAGCTGGCCGTTGGCGCGGGCGGGCAGATGGCGCCAATGGCCCAGGAACATGGGCGAGTTGGCGTCGAGGCTGACGCTCAGGAATTCGAGGAGCGCGTCGCGGCCGGTGAACCAGAACGGGTTCGGCGGCATGGTGAGGGTGACGTCCTCGCTGAGCAGGGCGGCGACCTCGGACAGGTCGAGGCGTTCGGCGGCGGCCATGTACCGCTTGACCAGGGTGCGTTGGTGCTCGGTGGGCCCGTCGGTCGTCCAGTCCGCACGTCGGCCGGGCAGCCGGTCGCGCAGGGTGGGACGGGCCCGTTGCAGCGCGCTGTTGACCGAGGCCACGGTCATGTCGAGCGCCTCGCCGGTCTCCACGGCGGTCAGCCCGAGCACGTCCCGCAGCACCAACACCGCGCGCTGGCGCGGCGGGAGATGCTGGACGGCGGCCAGAAAGACCAGTTCGAGGGTTTCGCGGGAGACCGCGGCGGCTTCCGGCTGCTCCTCGGCGGAGGGCAACTCGTCGTCGGGGTACGGCTGTAGCCACGTGATACGGGCGGGCGGCTCCCCGCCGCCGTGGTTCATGCCGGGCAACGGTTCGTAGCGCTTCGGGCGGCGGGCCGTACGGCGCTGGAAGTCCAGGCAGGCGTTGGTGGCGATGCGATACAGCCAGGTACGGGCACCGGCCCGCCCCTCGAAGGTGTCCCGGGCCCGCCAGGCCCGCAGGAACGTCTCCTGCACCAGGTCCTCGGCGTCGTCGTACGACCCGGTCATGCGGTAGCAGTGGACCTGGATCTCACGGCGGTGGGACTCCACGAGGGCGGCGAAGTCGCCCTCGTCTGCGGGGAATCGGAGTTCCGTAACAGGTTCCTGGGTGACGGATTCCGAGGCTTGTTCCTGGGCCGTCTCCCTCGCGGTCCGGGCGATGCGTCTCAACCGTGCGACGGACGAGGACAGTTCCGTCACGCCGGAGTAGAAGACGGAAGGCGGCTGCGGCACCAGCTCCTCCACCTGCCGCCCGATCTCCTTGATCAGTCCGTCGACACCGATGCCGACGCTCCCCTGCCGCTCCCGGTAGGCCTTCTGCCGGCAGGCGGCGGAGCAGTACACGGAACGCCGACCGGTACGGCCCGCCCGTGCGGTGAGCGGCTTGCCGCAACTGGGGCAGGACTCTTCGGCCACGGGCGCCTCCGGCGTCGCGTCACGAGCGGTGCGTTACGAACGTTGCGTCACGGGGATCGCGTCTCGGCGTTCCGTCACGGCGTCCCCGCGTGACGCTACCGCCCGAACGGGAACACGAGGGGTACGCGTACCGATCTGCCCGAACACCGTCGCCCCGAACGCCACCGCCATCCCGGCCACCTGCACCGCCGTGAGCGCCTGCCCGAGCGCCGCCCAGCCGACGACGGCCGCGGTCAGCGGGGAGAGCGGGCCGAGGAGGGTGACCTGGGTCGCGGAGAGCCGGCCGATGCCGCGGAACCAGAGCCAGTACGCGATCGCCGTGTTCGCCAGCGCGAGGTACAGGTAACCGCCGACCGCCCGCCCGTCGAGCGCGGGCGGCGCCCCCTCGACCAGGAAGGCGACCGGCGCGACGAGCAGCCCGCCCGCGGTGAGCTGCCAGCCGGTGAGGGCGAGCGGGCCGACGCCGTCGGGGCGGCCCCACCGCTTGGTCAGCACGGTGCCGGTGGACATCGAGGCGGTGGACGCGAGGGCAGCGAGCACGCCGACCGGATCGAGCGCTCCGGCCGCCTTCAGTACGACGAGACTGACGCCGAAGGCCGCCACGGCGCCGGTGAGCACGCTTCGGGCCGTCGGCCGCTGCCCCAGCAGCACTGCCGAGAGGCCTACGACGATCAGCGGCCCGACCGAGCCGACGACCGCCGCCATGCCGCCGGGGAGCCGGTACGCGGACAGGAACAGCAGCGGGAAGAAGGCGCCGATGTTCAGCGCGCCGAGCACCGCCGACTTCCACCACCAGGCGCCGCGCGGCAGCACCCGGGCGAGCGCGAGGAGCACAAGACCGGCGGGGAGGGCGCGCATCAGGCCCGTGAAGAGCGGGCGGTCGGGCGGCAGGAACTGGGTCGTGACGGCGTAGGTGGTGCCCCAGGAGACGGGGGCGAGGGCGGTGAGGGCGGCCGTCAGGACCGGGCGACTGGCCATGGGAGACACCTTCCGGAGTAGGTCGATGATAATTAGCTTATTGCTAAGCAACTTAGCGTCAAGCCGCTTTCTTGCGACCGACCTACTGACCGGCGGATACTCACCCCATGAACGACAAGGACCCCGTCGACGCGATCGTCGAGCAGTGGGGAGCGGTGCGGCCCGACCTCGACACGGCCGCGATGGAGGTCTTCGGGCGGATCTTCCGGCTCGCCCGGGCCATGGGCGACCGCATGGAGAAGGCGTACACGCCGCACGGCATCTCCCGCGGCGAGTTCGACGTCCTCGCGACCCTGCGCCGGGCCGACGAGCCGTACACGCTCTCGCCGCGCGAGCTCTCCGCGACCCTGATGCTCACCACGGGCGGCATGACCGGCCGCCTCGACAAACTGGAACGGGCCGGCCTGCTCCGCCGCTCCCCCGACCCGCACGACCGCCGGGGCCTCCAAGTCACCCTGACGGAGAAGGGGTTGGCGCTGATCGACGAGGCGGTCGGCTCAGGCCTCGCGACCCAGACGGCGGCCCTCGCCGGCCTCGACGCCGAACAGGCCGGCCAACTGGCCGACCTGCTCCGGAAGTTGCTGACCTCGACCGAGCGGTAGCAAGTCCCGCTCCCGGCGGGCCCGGAGGACATGCCCCAGGACATGCCAAGGGCGCCCGCCTCACCGCGATGGGTGATGCGGACGCCCTCCGGAAAACGTGAGGTCAGGCCTTGGAACGTGAGGTCAGACCTTGGCGTCGACGGCGGTGCCGGTCTTCGTGCCGGACTTGGCCTTCGGCGCGCGGTCCTTGGACTTGTCCAGCGCCATGACGAGCCCCGCGATGATCGCGAACAGGGCGAGCGGGCACAGGACATAGAGCCCCAGCGTCTGGGCGACGCTCAGGCCGGGGCCCGGGTCGTCACCGTCGTCGCGGGTGAGCGCGAGCGCGGGGGACGTCATGAGCAGCATCATCAGCGTCGTACCGGCAGCCAGGGCGCCGGCGCGCAGGGCGTTCTTCTTGTCCACACCGCAAAAGTAGCGAACGTCCGAACGGGCCGCGCGCCCGGGGGTGCCGTATGGGGCGCACGGCCCTCACGAACCCCCTTCACCACCGCCCCCTGAACCATCCCCCAGCCCCACCCGCAGCACATCCACCAGCGCGTGCAACCGCGGCGACGCGGCCAGCTCCTCCAGCGTCACGGGACGCCCCTCCGCGTCGGCGAGGGGCAGGCGCCAGTTCGGATACTGGTCCCACGTGCCGGGCAGGTTCTGCGGGCGCCGGTCGCCGACGGTGTCCGGCAGCCAGACGCCGATCATGCGGGCCGGGGTGCGGAGCAGGAAGCGGTGGACGGCGTGGATCTCGGCCTCCTCCTCGGACGCGGGCCGGCCGCCGCCCGTGGCGTGTTCGTAGAGGCCGAGCCCGGACAGCAGGGCCAGCCACTCGCCGACGTCGGTGGCGGACTCGATCCGCTCCTCCTCCACCGGTCTGGTCAACAGGCCGAGCCGGTCGCGGAGTTCGACGTGTTCGCCGGTGAGGCGGGCCGCGGTGGGCGGCAGGTCGTGGGTGGTGGCGGTGGCCAGGCAGTCGGCGCGCCACTGCTCGGGGGCGAGCGGACGGCCGTCGCCCTCCCAGTCCCGCTCGAACCACAGCACCGACGTCCCGAGCACCCCGCGCTCCTGCAGCGTCTCGCGCACACCCGGCTCTACGGTCCCGAGGTCCTCGCCGATCACCACCGACCCGGCGCGCGAGGCCTCCAGAGCGAGGACGGCGAGCATGGCCTCGGCGTCGTAGCGGACGTAGGTGCCCTCGGTGGGGGGCTGTCCCTGCGGGACCCACCAGAGGCGGAAGAGGCCCATGACGTGGTCGATGCGCAGGGCGCCTGCGTAGCGGAAGAGCGCGCGGAGCAGACGGCGGTACGGGGCGTAGCCCGACTCGGCGAGGCGGTCGGGGCGCCAGGGGGGCAGACCCCAGTCCTGGCCGAGGGAGTTGAAGGCGTCCGGGGGTGCGCCGACCGACATGCCGGCCGCGAAGTGGTCCTGCTGCGCCCAGGCGTCGGCACCGTCCGGATGCACCCCGACCGCGAGGTCGTGCACGACCCCGATCGGCATGCCCGCATCGCGCGCTGCCCGCTGGGCGGCGGTGAGTTGGTCGTCGGTGAGCCAGGCGATGCGGCAGTGGAAGTCGACGCGGTCCATCAACTCGCCCCGGGCGCGGGCGGTTTCGGGTGAGCGCGGGTCGCGCAGGGCGGGCGGCCACTCCCGCCAGTTCGAGCCGTGCACCTCGGCGAGGGCGTACCAGGTGGCGTGGTCCTCCAGCGCCTCGCCCTCGCGGGCGAGGAAGTCGACGTAGGCGGCCCGTCGTCCGGGGCCGAGGGGGACCTCGCGTACGAGTTCCAGCGCCTCCCGCTTCAGCTCCCACACGGCGTCGCGGTCGATCAACGCGTCCTTGTCCAGGACGGATTCGCGCAGACGCGCGGCCCGTTCGAGGAGCCCGCGCAGCTTCTCCCGCTCCGCTTCCTCGACGTACGCGAACTCGGGGACGTCCTCGACCCGCAGATACACCGGGTCGGGGAAGCGGCGCGAGGACGGCCGGTACGGCGACGGGTCGGTGGGTGCGCCCGGCACGGCCGCGTGCAAAGGGTTGACCTGCACGAACCCGGCCCCGAGCGATCGCCCGGCCCAGGCGGTGAGTTCGCACAGGTCACCGAGGTCACCCATGCCCCAGGAGTGCCGGGAGAGGAGGGAGTACACCTGCACCATGAGCCCGTACGACCGTCCCGTGGGCGTGGGCAACCGGTCCGGGGCGACGACGAGATGGGCCTCGGCGCTACGGCCGTCCGGCGCGGTGGCGGTCAAGTGGTGGACGCCCGGCGGGAGTTGCCCGGCGTTTGCCCGCGTCTCGCCCTGCTCGGTCTCGATGTGCAGCACGGTGCCTTCGGGCAGCGCGTCGAGCGCGGCGGGAGTGCTGCCGTGCCGGCCCACGACGGTGGGCGGCAACAGCCGTTCGGCCAGCTCCTGTTGACGGGCGGCGAGCGCGGCGGCGGTGGCCTGCGGGGTGCTCGCGTCGACGCCGAGGGCGGCCAGCGCGGCGACGACCGCGACGGCCGAGGCCGGGACCGCGTGGTCCGGCGAGGGGCTGTAGGCGGTGGCGACGCCGTGCAGTTCGGCGAGCCGGGACAGGTCCTCGCCGAGGGTGTCGGTCGGCCGGGGTGCGGTCATCTAGGGCCTCGTCGAGTCCGGGCCGGCGAACGCGGCGGCCTCACCGCTCCTCGGGTCGTCGATCATGACCCTCTCGCCGCCCATCGGGTCGTCGTACGCGGCGGCCTCGCTGGTCAGCGGGGCGGGGATGCCGGCGGACTCGCTGGTCAGCGGGGTGGCGTCGGCGAGCGGGGGCTCACTGGTGAGGGGTTCGGCGTCGGCCAGCGGCGGTTCGCTGGTCAGCGGGGTCTCGGCCCAGGCGCCTTCGGAGTTGACGAAGAACAGGTCGGGTTCGAGATCGGGGGCGAGGTCGGCGGACGACTCCGGGGTGCGTTTGGAGCGGGCCGGGCGCGGAAGCGATGCCGATGCTGCGGCCACGGGGGCCTCCTTGGCGGGTCGTGTCGGGCGTGCGGGCGGGTTACCGCAGCCCTACCCAGTGGGCGCGATGGCAGACCTCCAGGTTGGGGTACAGGTGGCACCGCAGCCACTCCCGCACCCCACTCCCCGTACTTTTCCTGCTGATCACTATTCACTCAGTACATGTACCTGGTGCATACTGAGCGCCATGAGCACCCGCCACATCCTGCTGGGCCTGCTCGCCGGAGGACCGAGCCACGGCTATGACCTCAAGCGACGCCACGACGAACGTTTCCCGCAGGCCCGCCCGCTGGCCTACGGGCAGGTCTACACGACCCTGCAGCGCCTGGTCCGGGACGGTCTCGCGGAGGTCGACGGCACCGGCTCGGACGGCGGCCCGGAGCGGACGGCGTACCGCTCGACGGCGGACGGTTCGCGTGAACTCGCCCAGTGGGCAAGGGAGATCGCGCCGCCCGCGCCCTTCGTGACGAACGAGATCTTCGCCAAGGTCGTCGTGTCGATCCTGGCCGACGGCGACCCGGAAACATATCTGAGGGCCCAACGCGCCGCCCACATGGAGCGGATGAGGGAACTCACGGCGGTCAAGACCGCCAAGGGCTCCGACCTGGCGACCGTGCTCTCGGCGGACTACGCCCTCAACCACCTTGACGCGGACCTCCGTTGGATGGCTACGACGGCGGCCCGGCTGACCACTCTGACCGCGGAGGTCGACACAGCATGAGCGACAACGGGGGTACGGCGGCGCCGCTGCTCGCGGCCCGTGACCTCGCCAAGACGCACGGCAGGACCCGGGCCCTGAGCGGCGCCTCGGCCGACCTGGGCGCCGGTGAGATCCTCGCCGTCACGGGAACCAGCGGCAGCGGAAAATCCACGCTGCTGCACTGCCTGGCCGGGATCGTCCGCCCCGACGAGGGGACGGTGACGTACGCCGGGGAGCGGCTGGACGAGCTGCCCGAGAAGCGGCTCAGCGAGCTGCGGCGCACCGAGTTCGGGGTGGTCTTCCAGTTCGGCCAGCTGATACCCGAGCTGACGGCGGTCGACAACGTCGCGCTGCCGTTGCTGCTGGCGGGGGCCTCGCGTACGGACGCCCGGGCCACCGCCGGGGAGTGGCTGGAGCGGTTCGGGGTGCGCGGACAGGGCGAGCTGCGGCCGGGCGAGCTGAGCGGCGGTCAGGCCCAACGGGTCGCGCTCGCCCGGGCGTTGGTCACTTCCCCGAAGGTCGTCTTCGCGGACGAGCCGACGGGCGCGCTGGACTCCCTGGCGAGCGAGCAGGTGATGACGGCCCTGGTCACCACGGCCCGCGAGTCCGGTACGGCGGTCCTGCTGATCACCCATGACGCGCAGGTCGCGGCGTACGCGGACCGCGAGATCCGGCTGACGGACGGGACCGTGGCGACGGCGGGGGTGACGGTATGAGGGTGGTGCTCGCGGATCTGCGGCTGGCCTGGCTGCTCACCCGGGGTTCGGACCGGCGGGAGTGGTGGCGGGTCGGGCTCACGGCGTTCGGGGCCGCGCTGGCCACGGGGATCGGACTGGCCGTCGTAGCGCTGCTGTCGTTGGACGGGTATCACAGCGTGCCCTTCGGGTCGGGGCTGTTCGACTCCCCCAGTGACCGGCAGAACGTGAGTCTCGCGCTCGGCCTGCTGCTCATCCCGGTGCTCGGGTTCCTCGGGCAGTGTGCGCGGATCGGGGCCGTGCACCGGGACCGGCGGCTGGCCGCGCTGCGGCTGGCGGGGGCGGCGCCCTGGCAGGTGCGGCGGATCGCGGCGCTGGAGTCGGGGCTCGCGTGCCTGGCCGGTGCGGTGGTGGCGACGGCGGTCGTCGTACCGCTGCTGCCGTACGCCACGGACTGGGCCGGTGTCGTCCTGGTCGCCGTGGCTGTGCCGGTGCTGGGCGGGGTCGTGAGCGCGGTGGCGCTGCGCCGGGTGGTGGCGGATCCGCTGGGGCGGGTACGGCGGACGCGGCCGGTGCGGGGGCCGGGCCGGCTGTTCGGTACGGCGACCCGGTTGCTGGCGGTGACGGCGGTGGCGATCGCCCTGACCCCGGTCTTCGGCAGCCCCGTCTCCTTCGGCCTCGGCCCCGTGGCGGTGCTCGTCCTGGCCGTACTGGTCAGCCTGATCGCGATCTGGCTCTCCGGCGCCTCGTCCCGCCAACTGGGTGAGGGCTTCGCGGCCGGCACCTCGCGCCCCGCGCTGCTGATCGCGGCGGAACGGATGCGCGAGGACCCCTGGTCGACCGCCCGTACCCACGCGGCACTGCTGCTGGTGACGGTCGTCGGCTCGGGCTTCGCGGGCGTACGGCAGGTCCTGCTCGCGGGCCTGCACGAGATGCGCCGCACGGGCCACCTCGGCACGCGCATGTCCTACTACACGACCGGCATCGACCTCACCGCCGCCGCGATCCTCGTCGCCTTCGCGCTCGCCCTGACGGCCCTGGCCGTGGGCACCGCCGAGTCCCTCGCCACCCGGCGCCGGGGCCTGGCCGCACAGGCCGCCGCCGGGGTGCCGCACGCCGTACTGGCCCGCGCGCTCCTCCTGGAGACCGCGCTGCCGCTGCTCCCGGCGATCGCGGTGGCGGGCCTCGGCGGCACGGTGATCAGCGGCTGGTACGGCGCCTCCGTCTCGGAGTACGCGGACGTGCCGGTGCCCTACGACGCGCTGCTGGTCCCGGTCGGCGTGTACGCGTGCTGTGTGCTGGCGGCGGCCACGTCACTGCCGCTGCTGCGCCGCTCCGTACGCCCGGGCGAGCTGCGCTACGCATGACCGTCCGCCCCGGCCAAGGTCCGCGACACGGTGATGCCGGTCCTGAACCAGCACTTCCGCCCCGAGTTCCTCAACCGC
>NZ_JBHXME010000149.1:0-27481 GCF_042721125.1 Streptomyces sp. NPDC058469 | reverse complement strand
GGGGGGCGCGCTCTACGCCGCGGGCCCCCCCCCGACTCGCATGGGGCTTCAGCCGAGTCTGGCGGCGAGGCCGCCCGTGCAGCGCACCTCGTCGCCCGCCGTGATGAGCAGTGCCTCCACGTTCGGCAGCGACTCCAGCCAGGCCAGACCCTCCCGCGAACCCATCGCGAACGCGGCCGTGGCCCAGCAGTCGGCCCAGGTCAGACGGGGGGCCACGACGGTGACGGCGACCAGGTCGGTCACCGCGGACTTGCCGGTGGACGGGTCCACGATGTGCGCCCCGCGCTCCGCCGTACCGGAGGTGGCCACGGCCAGTTCGTCGGTGCCCGCGGCGGAGATCACGGCCGCGAGTCCGCCCGGGCGGAGCGGGTCGGAGACGCCGACGCGCCAGGGCCGGTGCGGTCCCGGCGTGCCGAACATCTGGACGTCACCGCCGCCGTTCACGCTGACCCCGCTCACCCCGGCCGCCGTGAACAGCCCGGCCGCACGCTCGGCGGCCCAGCCCTTCACGATGCCGGTCGGGTCGAGCCGTCCCTCGTACGTCGTGCTGAACCAGCCGGCGCTCACCCGCTCCGCCTCGGCCCCGAGTTCCAGCACCTCGGCGACCTCGTCGTCGCACTCCGCCAGGGCCAGCTCCCCGCGGGCCAGCCGCGAGACCTGACTGTCGTCGCGGTAGGTGCTGAACACCTCGTTCACGCGGTGCAGTTGGGCGACCGCCTGTTCCAGCGCGGCCTGGACGGCCTCGGGCTCCCCGCCGCGGATGTCGAAGGAGAACACCGTCCCCATGACCTCCTCGGCGTGCCGCAACGCGGCGGGAGCCTCCGCGGGATCGGTCACCGTGTCAGACACCGGCCTTGTCCAGCGCCGACTGCAGGGACTGCTTGTAACCGCCGCTCGTGTACGACGCACCCGACACGGAGGTGATGGTCGCGCTCCCGGCCGCCACGGCCTCCTGGTTGAGCTTGGGGATCGCCAGCGCGGTCTTCTGGTCGCTGGTGCCGCCCTTGGGCGCCTGGACGGCCTCGGCCTTGGTGATCTTGCCGTTGGCGACCGTGATCCGGACCTGGACGGGCCCGTACTCGGTCGTCGCGACATCACCGGTGACGGTCTTGGCCTGGGCTGCCTGACCCGACCCGGCGGCCGAACTCTTGGACGGGGCCGCGGTGTTGGCGCCGGCCGCCTTCATCTTGTCGATGGCCGACTGCAGCGACTTCTTGTAGCCGCCGCTCGTGTACGTCGCCCCGGACACGGACGTGATGTCCGCGCTCTGGGTGGCGACCACTTCCTGGTTGAGTTTGGGCACGGACAGCGCGGTCTTCTGGTCGCTGGTGCCGCCCTTGGGCGCCTGGACGGCCTCGGCCTTGGTGATCTTGCCGTTGGCGACCGTCAGACGTACCTGGACGACTCCGTACTGGGTCTGGGCGACAGCGCCCGTGACCGTCGAGGTCCCGGCCGCCGCGGCACCGCCCTGGGGCGACTCCTGTGCGGCGGCGGCTCCCTGGGCCGCCGCACCCTGCGCGGACGCCGCTGGATCCGACGCCGGCTTCAGGGAGAGCAGCAGCACGATCCCGGACACGGTGGCGGCGCTCGCGAGCAGAACACGCCGGATGGGGTGACTCTTCTTCATCGCTCCTGGCTCCCGTCGCTCACATCTCGAACGACTCGTGATGGATACGGCGGGCGGGAACCCCGGCGCCGCGCAGTGCTTCGTAGACCGACTGCGCGAAGCCGGGCGGCCCGCACATGAAGACGTCGTGGTGGTCGATGTCCGGCAGCTTCCGGCGCAGGGACTCCGCCGAGATGTCGGGGCGTTCCCCGCCGGGACTGTTGACCGCGTACATCAGCCGGGCGCCGCGCTCGTCGGCGATCTTCGCCAACTCGTCCCACAGCGCCAGGTCCTGCGTGCTGTTGGCCCGGTAGAGAAGGGTGATGTCACCGGCCCCGCCGGGCAGCGTCTCGAACAGCGCCCGCATCGGCGTGATGCCGACCCCGCCGGCCACCAGCAGCACCTTGCCGCGGCTGCGCCGGGAGGCGGTCATGGCGCCGTACGGGCCCTCGGCCCACACCCTGGTACCGGGCCGCAGTTCGCGCAGCCGGGCGCTGTGGTCGCCGATCGCCTTGACCGTGATCCGCAGCATGTCCGGGCGGGGCGCCGCCGACAGCGAGTACGGGTGCGAGCTGTACCGCATGCCCGGCGCCAGGAACCGCCAGCGGAAGAACTGGCCGGCCTCCGCGCCCATCCGGTGCAGCTTGTGCCCGCTGATCAGCACCGACACGATGCCGGGCGTCTCCTCGATGACCGCCTCGACCCGCATCCGGTGCCGCATGTTGAGGCGGATCGGGGTGAGGATCCGGTACCAGACCACCAGCGCGGTGACCGTGCCGTACAGCCCGTACCAGACGGTCTTGGCGAGCGGCGTCAGCGCGAAGTCGTTGCCGGTGGTGATCTGGTGCCAGAAGGTCAGGAAAACCGCCGCGTACGTCAGCAGGTGTACGTGGTACCAGGTGTCGTACGGCAGCCTGCGGCGGATGCCGCCGATCGACGAGAGGCCGATGAGGAGGAACAGGCCCGTGCCGATGGCGGCCTTGCCCATGTCGGGCAGCTGGTTCACGGAGTCGATGGTCTGCTGGACGATGTCGCTCAGCGTCTTGCCCGCCTGGAGGGCGTAGCCCCACATGATGAGGAAGACGTGCGCGAAGACCAGACAGAGCGTGTAGCGGCCGCTCATCGCGTGCCAGCGGGCCACGCGGTCGGAGCCGACGCGGCGTTCGAGAGCGGGCACGCGGGCCATCTGGAGCACGACGAGTGCCATCAGGTATCCGGCCAACAGGCCGGTGATACGGCCCGCGTTGAGGATCTTGCCGTTCTGGTCGGCGATGGACGGGGTGTTGTGCCACCACAGCCACAGCACCCCGACCGCGCCCGCCCAGACGGCGAGCAGCAGCAGGGTCGCTGGGGAGCGGCGCGGGCGGATGCGGCGCATCGTCTGTCGGCGGGCGGCACGTCCGCCTGCGAGCGTGGTGGTCACGGTTCCTCCGTGGACGGGGCACAAGGGGTGTGGCGTGGCCCCTTGGCCCTGAAGTACGTGCCGTTGCGCCCGTGCGTTCAGAGTCCCGCCGAGTCCAGTGCGGACTGAAGTGACTGGCGGTAACCGTCACTTGTGTAGGTGGCTCCCGACACCGTGTCGATCTTCGCGCTCTGCGCGGACAGCGTCTCGCTCCTCAGCTCCGGCAGGGCATAGGAGTTGATCTCCTGGTCGCGCGGATTGTCCGACGGTGACTGGACCGCGGTGACATCGGTGATCTTGCCGTTCTTCACCGTGATCCTCACCTGCACGGGACCCCAACGGGTCTGCGTGGTCCCGCCGGTGACGGTCTTGGTGCCGGTGGCGGTCGAACCGCCGGACCCCGTACCGGAGTTGGCGCCGGAGGAGCTGGAGGCGGCCGGTGCGGGTGCCACCGCGATCGCGGGTGCCGTGTGCGGCTTCAGCGCCAGCAGCATCACCAGACCGGACGCGGTGACCGCGCTCGCCAGCACGATCCGGCGCAGCGGACGATTCTTCCTCAACGGATGCACGACGGCCTCACAGCTCGAACGACTCGTGATGGATACGACGGTCCGGCACACCGGCGGCGCGCAGCGCCCCGTACAGGTCCTGGGCGAACGCGTGCGGACCGCAGATGTACACGTCGTGCCCGGCGAGATCGGGCACGGCCTTGCGCAGCGCCGTCGCGCCGAGCGAAGGGCGTTGCCCCTGCGGCCCGTTGAGCGCGTACAGCACCTTCGCCCCGCGCCACTGCGCGATCGCCTCCAACTCGGCCCCCAGCGCCAGGTCTTGAGCCGAGCGCGCCCGGTACAGCAGCGTCACCTCGCCGGGCAGCGTCTCGAACAGCGCCCGCAGCGGGGTGATACCGACCCCGGCCGCGATCAGCAACGACCGCTGCGCGGTGCGCCGTTCGGCGGTCAGCGACCCGTACGGCCCCTCCGCCCACACCCGGGCCCCCGGCCGCAACAGCGCTATGGCCGCACTGTGGTCGCCGAGCGCCTTGACCGTGATCCGCAGCAGATCCCGGCGGGGCGGCGCCGACAGCGAGTACGGCGTCGACGTCC
This sequence comes from Streptomyces sp. NPDC058469, assembly GCF_042721125.1. Classification (NCBI taxonomy): domain Bacteria; kingdom Bacillati; phylum Actinomycetota; class Actinomycetes; order Kitasatosporales; family Streptomycetaceae; genus Streptomyces; species Streptomyces sp. NPDC058469. Next base: position 23,370 of record NZ_JBHXME010000149.1, on the reverse strand, counting down.
AGCCCATGCCCTCGCCGAAGAACCGCCAGCGGAAGAACTGCCCCGCCTGCGCGCCGAGTTCGTCGACATGCCGCCCGCGTACGACGACGGAGTACACGCCCGGCGCCTCCGGGTGCACGGACTCGACCCGCAGCCGGTGCCGCAGGTTGAGCCGCACCGGGGCGAGGACCCGGTACCAGAGGACGAGGGCCGCGACACCGAGGTACAGGCCGTACCAGGCGGCCGTGGCTCCGGCGTGGCCGTTGAACTCGTTGCCCAGGCTGAGTTGGTGGAAGAAGGTGAGGAACACGGCGACGTACGTGAGGAGATGGACGTAGTACCAGAACTCGTAGCTGAGCCTGCGGCGCGCGGCGCGGGCCGAGGTGATGCCGACCGCGAACAGGATGATCGCCCCGAACGTCGCCTTCAGCATGTCCGGGTAGTCCAGCACCACCGTCACCGTCTCGTGCACGATCGAGGCACGGTCCTGGGCGGCGTAGCCGAGCAGGATGAACACGACGTGCACGACGAGCAGGCAGATCGTGTAGCGCCCGGCCATCGCGTGCCAGCGGGCCACCCGGTCGGAGCCGACCCGCCGCTCCAGCAGTGGCACCCGCGCCATCAGACCCACGAGCACGGCACAGGCGTACCCGCACAGCAGCCCGGCGATCCGCCCGACCCCGGTCAGCCAGCCCGCCGCGCCGACCACCGAACCGGTGCCCGCCCACCACAGGGCGACCGTGGCCGCCGCTCCGGCCCACAGCAGCCCGAGCACCGCGCCCGCCGGTGACCGCCGGGGAGCCGGCGCCACGGGCGGTGCCGCCCGCCGCTCGTACACGGTGGTCATGTGTGCGTCCTTTCACCCGTCCTGCACGCAACTGTGCGGGCCGAACCTCTGAGGGATCTCTGAGCGGACGCCTTTCTCAGCTTTCTCAGAGGAAACTCAGAGCCGCTCACGGCGGCCGAGGGCGCCGCCAGGGGAGATGCTGGTAAGCGCCATGAACACGACCCGCTCCGGCCGACCGGCCCTCACCCGACCCGACGGCACCCCCGTGCGCGTCCTCGTCGTCGACGACGACCCCGACCTCGCCGAGGTGCTGTCCGGCGCCCTGCGCTACGAGGGCTGGCAGGTGTGCACGGCGGGCGACGGCGCCACCGCGCTCGCCGGGGCGCGCGAGCTGCGGCCCGACGCCGTCGTCCTCGACGTGATGCTCCCGGACACCGACGGCTTCGCCGTGCTGCGCTCCCTGCACGAGGTCAAGCCCGACGTCTGCGTGCTCTTCCTCACCGCCCGGGACACGGTCGAGGACCGCATCGCCGGCATCACCGCGGGCGGCGACGACTACGTCACCAAGCCCTTCAGCCTGGAGGAGGTCGTCGCCCGGCTGCGCGGACTGCTGCGCCGTGCGGGCATGGCCCGCCAGCAGGAGGAGGGCCCCCGGATGACCGTCGGGGACCTGGTCATGGACGAGGAGGCCCGCGAGGTCACCCGCGCGGGCGAACTCGTCGAGCTGTCACCGACCGAGTTCGAACTGCTCCGCTTCCTCATGCGCAACCCGCGCCGCGTCCTCAGCAAGGCCCAGATCCTCGACCGCGTCTGGTCCTACGACTTCGGCGGCCAGGCCCATGTCGTCGAGCTGTACATCTCGTACCTGCGCAAGAAGGTGGACGCCGGCCGCGCGCCCATGATCCACACCGTGCGCGGCGCCGGGTACGTGCTCAAGCCGGTGGCGTGATGACCACGGGACGGCGAGCCGTCGGACGGTGGCTGCGCCGGCTGCCCCGCCCGTACACCCTGCGGGCGCGCCTGACGGCGGGCCTGGTGGTGCTGCTCGCGGTCAGCTGCGCCGCCGTCGGGGTGGCCGCGGTCATCGAGCTGGACGGCTTCCTCACCGGCCGGCTCGACCAGCAGCTGACCGAGGTCGGCACCCAGTTCCCGGCCAGCCTGGAGCACAACGGCCAGACGCTGACCGACCACGACGCCGACGACCGGGAACGCGGCGACACCCGCCGGCAGGCGCCGGGCACGTTCGGCGCCCGCCTGGTCGACGGCACCGTCACCAACGCGGCGGTCGTGCCCACCGACAAGGACGACACCACGACCGACCTGAAGGTCGCCCTGACCGTGCGGGACCGGCGGGAACTCGCCGCGGTCCAGGTCGACGGCAGGGCCCACACCATCTACCTCTCGTCTCTCGACAGGTACCGGGTCCTGGCCTCCTCGGGCCGGGACGGCGACGTGATGATCACCGGACTCCCGCTGGAGTCGGTGGAGGCCACCGTCCACCGCCTGGAAGCGGTCGAGGCGATCGTCTTCGGCGCCGCCCTCCTGATCACCGGCTTCGCGGGCGCCCTCTGGGTCCGCTGGTCGCTACGGCCGCTCAGCCGGGTCGCCGCCACGGCCACCCGGGTCAGTGAACTCCCGCTGGCCAGCGGCGAGGTGACCCTGCCGCCCCAGGCACCGGAGTCCGATCCGCGCAGTGAGGTGGGCCGGGTCGCCGGTGCCTTCAACCGCATGCTCGGCCATGTCGAGGACGCGCTCACCCACCGGCACGCCAGCGAGGAACGGCTGCGCAGCTTCGCGGCCGACGCCAGTCACGAACTGCGCACACCGGTGGCGTCGATCCGGGGCCACGCCGAACTCGCCCTGTTGCACCCGGACCCCGTTCCGCCCAAGGTGACCCGGGCGCTGGAGCGCATCACGGCCGAGTCGGCACGCATGGGCGTGATGGTCGACGAGATGCTCCTCCTCGCCCGCCTCGACGCGGGCCGCCCCCTGGAACGCCGCCCCGTCGACCTCACCCGCCTGGTCCTCGACGCGATCGCCGACGCGAGGGCCGCCGGCCCCGACCACCGCTGGACCCTGGAACTCCCCGAGGAACCGGTCACGGTCACGGGCGACGCCCACCGCCTCCAACAGGTGCTGGCCAACCTGTTGGCCAACGCGCGTCTGCACACGCCTGGTGGCACGAAGGTGACGGTGGCGGTGGAGACGGAACCGGACGGTGAGGCGACCTGCCTGGTGGTCCACGACGACGGCCCGGGAGTCCCGGCAGAGGTCCAGCCAGGAGTCTTCGAACGCTTCACCCGGGCGGACCGCCGACGCGCAGAGGGCGGGGGAGGAGGAGCGGGCCTCGGCCTGTCGATCGTGGCGGCGGTGGCGGAGGCACACGGAGGGAGCGTGGAGTTGGAAAGCCGCCCAGGGGCGACAACGTTCACGGTAAGACTTCCGTCAGGTGGACCTACCTAGGGGCGCGGGGCTGTATCGATTTGCGGCTCCGCCGCGTGGGCGCGACCAGCCACGACGCTCCCGCACTCGCCATACGACCGATATCTGAACGGCGCTCTCGCAATTCAGTACCGAGTGATAGCCGTAGCCCCGCTCACCGTCCCGATGGCGATATGCGGCCCCCGCTCAGGATCAACCCACGAAAGAAGCCTCCGCATCGCATTCCCCGGCACAGACACACAACCGGCGGTGGCCCCACGCCCGTTGACATGCAAAAAGATCCCCGCCCCACGCCCTTTCACGGGCTTGGCGTAGTTGAACCCGACGACGAACCCGTACGCGTACTGAGTCGGATAGGAGATCAACCGCTCGGACTCACCTGCCCGACAGTCCCCGGCCAGCGGCTCACTCCACCGGTTGTAGACCCGAGACCGAGTGTCCTCACACCACCATGAACTCCCGCTCACCCGCCGGTACTTGGCGAGGGTCCCACCCGGAGCCGCCTTGATCCCGAAGGCATACGGCAGGTCGTACAACCCGGTAGGAGTCGTGTACGACCCCTGCTTACGCGCCCCGCCTTCGACGAGCCCCTTCGCCCCGAACCGCGCGGCCGCAGAACCGACCTTCACCCACGCCCCACCCCGCCGCTCCCACCAACTGAGCGTCCCCGCCGTGGAGTTGGCGCTCGGAGCCTGAGCGAGGACCAGCTGACTCCCACCCCCGGTGTCCGCGAGCGACGAGGGTGACGGAGGCTCCACCGCACGCGCGGGTTCCGCACCGAGCAGCAGAAGGAGGGACGCGGACGCGAGGGCGACGACACCGGGACGCATGGCTCAGACGGTAGAGGCTGGGCGCGCTGACGGCAGCTCAGGTGGGCCGAACAGGCAAGGTGTCCCGGCCCGGACATCACCGTGGCCGCCCCGGCCGGCGTTCATCGGGGCGGCCACGGCTGCCTGTCACGTCACTTGGTGAGCGTGCAGGCGGCCAGGGAGTCGAGACCGGTGGGCTTGGTGCCCTGGCGCCCGATGGAGATGGCGATCCGCTCGATGGTGGACACGCGCTTGTCCTTCAGCGGGCCGAGGATCGCGTTCTGGACGAAGTTGGCGCCGCCCTGTCCGACGGTGTCGACGAGTCGCTTGTTCGCCTCGGCGATCTGGGTGTCGAGGAGGGTGAGGTTGCGGTCGACCTCGGCCTGCGCGGAGGCCGGAACAGCGGGCAACTGCGACTTCACGTCGGGGCAGGAGATGGTCCCGGCCGCCGTGGTGGTGTCCGTCCCTCCGGCCGCGTCGGTGGCGGACGCCGTGGCGCTCGGGGTCGCGGTGTCGGTCGCACCGGTGTCGGTGCCGCCCGTCTCGGTCCCGCCGGCGTCGGTCCCGCCGGTGTTCAGGGTGCAGGCGGCCAGGGAGTCGAGCCCGGTCGGCTTGGTGCCCTGGCGCCCGATGGAGATGGCGATCCGGTCGATCGTGGAGACGCGCTTGTCCTTCAGGGGGCCGAGAATGGCGTTCTGGACGAAGTTGGCGCCGCCTTGTCCGACGGTGTCGACGAGTCGCGTGTTCGCCTCGGCGATCTGGGTGTCGAGGAGGGTGAGGTTGCGGTCGACCTCGGCCTGCGCGGAAGCGGGGACAGCGGGCAGCTGCGACTTCACGTCGGGGCAGGTGATCGTCCCCGGGTCGGCCAACGTCCGGGCGCTCTGCGCGGTGCTGCTCTTGTCCGGCGTCCCGGCCAGAGCAGAACCGGCGATGACCGCGCCGGACAGCACCACGGCGGCGGCACCGCCGATGAACACGACGCGACGCTTGTTGTACTTGGGGAGAGCCCTGGACATGCGAATGCCTCACTCGGGTCAGGGGTGAACTGTGGGTGACTCGGGGGTGACTCGTGGGGAGAAACGCGGCGCCTGCGTTCGGCGAGAGGTACGGGAAAGCGGTTGCTGATGTTCAAGAACCTTTCAAATTGACGAATCATGCATGACTCTGCATAATCATGCATGCGAGACAATGTAGGGACACCACAGAACGACGACCCCCGTCCACAGCCTTTGAGGAGCAGCGCAAGTGAGCAGCAACAGCGGTGACGTACGGCTCTGGGGCGGTCGTTTCGCCGACGGTCCCGCCGAGGCCCTGGCGAAGCTGTCCGCGTCCGTCCACTTCGACTGGCGGCTCGCGCCCTACGACATCGCCGGTTCCCGCGCCCACGCGCGCGTGCTGCACAAGGCGAACCTCCTTGACGACGACGAGCTGACCCGGATGCTCGCGGGCCTCGACCAGCTCGAAGCGGACGTCGCCGATGGCTCCTTCGTCGGCACGATCGCCGACGAGGATGTCCATACGGCCCTGGAACGCGGCTTGTTGGAGCGACTCGGCCCCGACCTCGGCGGCAAGCTGCGGGCCGGCCGCTCGCGCAATGACCAGGTCGCCACGCTGTTCCGCATGTGTCTGCGCGACCACGCCCGTTCGATCGGCGGCCTGATCGCCGACCTCCAGGACGCGCTGATCGGCCTCGCGGAGGCCCACCCGGACGTGGCGATGCCCGGCCGCACCCACCTCCAGCACGCCCAGCCGGTGCTGTTCGCCCACCACGTGCTCGCCCACGTCCAGTCGCTGTCCCGGGACGCGGAACGCCTGCGCCAGTGGGACGAGCGCACGGCCGTCTCGCCGTACGGCTCGGGTGCGCTGGCGGGTTCCTCCCTCGGCCTGGACCCCGAGGCGGTGGCGAAGGACCTCGGCTTCGAGCACGGCTCCGTCGCGAACTCGATCGACGGTACGGCCTCGCGTGACTTCGTCGCCGAGTTCGCCTTCATCACGGCGATGATCGGGGTGAACCTCTCCCGGATCGCCGAGGAGATCATCATCTGGAACACGAAGGAGTTCTCCTTCGTGACGCTGCACGACGCGTTCTCCACGGGCTCGTCGATCATGCCGCAGAAGAAGAACCCGGACATCGCGGAGCTGGCGCGCGGCAAGTCCGGCCGCCTGATCGGCAACCTGACCGGCCTGATGGCCACACTCAAGGCCCTCCCGCTCGCCTACAACCGCGACCTCCAGGAGGACAAGGAGCCGGTCTTCGACTCCATCGACCAACTGGAGGTCCTGCTCCCGGCGTTCACCGGAATGATGGCCACCCTCACCGTCCACCGCGAGCGCATGGAGGAACTGGCCCCGGCCGGTTTCTCCCTCGCCACGGACATCGCCGAGTGGCTCGTCAAGCAGGGCGTCCCGTTCCGGGTGGCCCACGAGGTCGCCGGCGAGTGCGTCAAGGTCGCCGAGTCCGAGGGCATCGAACTGGACGGCCTCACGGACGAACAGTTCGCGAAGATCTCCCCCCACCTCACCCCGGAGGTCCGCTCGGTCCTCAACGTCCCCGGCGCCTTGGCCTCCCGCGACGGGCGCGGGGGCACGGCCCCGAGCGCGGTGGCGATCCAACTGGCAGAGATCAAGCAGGACGTGGCGACCCAGCACGCGTGGGCGACGGCCAAAAAGAAGTAGGCCCGGGCGATCTGCCCCCAAGGGCCGCAGGCCCTTTGGGGGCGCGGGGAACTGCGCGACAAGCCACGACGCACCCGCACTCGCCAAATCACCGAAGAACCCGAGCTCCAGGGCGAAGGTCATCCCGGGTTACGTTGGTCAGCAGCCGTACCGCAGCCGACCAACGGAGCCCGCGATGCCCTTCGCCCGACTGGCCACAGCGACAACCCCCACCTGCCACATCGGACTGGGCCTCGCCGCAGTAGGCCGCCCCGGCTACATCAACCTCGGCCGAGAAGAAGACCTCGGAGAGAACCGCAGCGTAGAAGCACTCCGCACGCGAAGCCACGACCTCCTGGACGCCGCGTACGCGCAAGGCGTCCGCTACTTCGACGCAGCCCGCTCCTACGGCCGCTCGGAGGAGTTCCTGGCCGACTGGCTGACCGCCCACCCCGACCTGGACGACATCGTGGTCGGCAGCAAGTGGGGCTACACCTACACCGCCGACTGGTCGGCGGACGCCGAGACGCACGAGGTCAAGGACCACAGCGTCCAGACGTACGAGCGCCAGCGCGCCGAGACCGCCGAACTGCTCGGCGACCGCCTCGACCTCTACCAGATCCACTCGGTGACCCCCGACAGCCCGGCCCTCACCGACAAGGAACTCCACGCCAGGCTGGCCGAGGCCGCCGCCCAGGGCGTGACCATCGGCTTCTCCACCAGCGGCCCGGCGCAGGCTGACGCGATCCGCGCCGCGCTCACCGTGACGGTGGACGGCGAACCCCTCTTCCGTACCGTCCAGTCGACCTACAACGCCCTGGAGACCTCAGCGGGCCCCGCCCTCGCCGAGGCCCACGACGCCGGACTCACGGTGATCGTCAAGGAGGGCATGGCCAACGGCAGGCTGGCGGAGCCGTACGCACCGGACGCCCTGAAGGCGGCAGCCGAAGAGACCTCAATGGGCGCGGACGCGATCGCCCTGGCCCTGATCCTGCGCCGGCCGTGGGCAGGCGTGGCCCTCTCCGGCGCGGCGACCGTGGGGCAGCTGGCCTCCAACCTGCACGCGGCGGTCGTTGACCTGAACGACGACCAGTTGGCCCGTCTCGACACGCTCGCCGAGGACCCGCAGGTGTACTGGGAGCGGCGCGGACAGCTGCCCTGGCACTGACGGACGGACACCCACTCCGACCTGAAGCCATGAGTCACGCATGCCCGTCATGAGACAGAAGTGTCTCATGTGGGTTATCGTTGTCTCATGGCCGTCGACCGTGACCACGTACTCCGCAGCGCAGCCGCCCTGCTCACCCGGAAATCCACGTCCACCATGGACGAGGTCGCCAAGGCGGCCGGAATCAGCCGGGCCACGCTGCACCGCCTCTTCGCGGGGCGTGACGCACTGGTCCGCGCGCTGGAGGCGCTCGGCATCGCCGAGTGCGAGGCCGCCCTGGACGCGGCCCGCCTGGACGAGGGGCCCGCGCGCGAAGCCGTAAGGCGACTCGTGCGCGAACTGGAGTCGGCGGCCGGCCTGCTCGCCTTCCTCTACTCCGAGAACCAGTTGTTCGAGGGCGAGGAACAGAACGAGGGCTGGACCCGGATCGACGACCGGATCGCCGCGCTCTTCCGGCGCGGCCAGTCGAGCGGCGAGTTCCGCATCGACCTCACCCCGGCCTGGCTCACCGAGGCCCTGTACGGCCTGATGGCCTCCGGCGCCTGGGCCGTCCAGGAGGGCCGGGTCGCGGCCAACGACTTCACCCACATGATCACCGAGCTGCTGCTCGGCGGCGCACTACGAAGAGACGAAACACGGAGAGAGGAATCATGACCAGCACCCTGCAGCCGGCTGTCGCGTCGGAGACGGAGAAGCGCCCGGGCCGTTGGCTCGCGCTGTCCGTCCTCGTGCTCGCCGTGCTGCTGGTGGCCGTGGACGCGACGGTCCTCGGCCTGGCAACCCCTTACATCAGCGAGGACTTGAAGCCGTCCGGCACCCAGCTCCTCTGGATCGGCGACGTCTACTCGTTCGTCATCGCGGGCCTGCTCGTGTCGATGGGCAGCCTCGGCGACCGCATAGGCCGCAAGCGCATCCTGCTCGTCGGAGCCACCGCCTTCGGCGCGATATCGATCCTCAACGCCTATGCCACGACACCGGAGTTGATGATCCTGGCGCGGGCGCTCCTCGGCGTCGCGGGCGCGACGCTGATGCCCGCCACCCTCGCCCTGATCCGCAACCTCTTCCACGACCCGCGCGAACGCAGCCTCGCCGTCGGCATCTGGGGCGCAACAGCCTCCGCCGGTACGGCAGTCGGCCCGGTCGCGGGCGGCTTCCTCCTCGAACACTTCTGGTGGGGCTCGGTCTTCCTCATCAACCTGCCCGTGATGGCGGTCCTGGTCCTGGTAGGCATCAAGACGCTCCCCGAGTCCAAGAACCCCGACCCCGGCCCCTGGGACCTGATCAGCGTGGTCCTGTCCCTGGTCGGTGTGATCGGCGTGGTCTACGCCGTCAAGGAGGCCGCGACCCACGGCTTCGAGCTGCCCTCGCTCGCGGTGGGCGCACTGGGCGCGGCGGCCCTGTACTGGTTCGTACGCCGCCAACTCACGCTCCCCGCGCCCCTGTTGGACATGCGCCTGTTCCGCAACCGCGGCTTCAGCGCGGCCGTCCTGGCCGACCTGCTGACCATCCTCGGCCTGTCCGGCCTGGTGTTCTTCCTCTCCCAGTACCTGCAACTCGTGCAGGGCAGGGGCCCGTTCGAGGCGGGCCTGGCCGAAATCCCCGCAGCCGTGGGCGCGGTGGCGGCCGGCCTGATCGCGGGAAGGGCGGCCCGCCGCTTCTCGGTCCGCGCGATCGTCGCCGGCGGCCTGGCGGCAGTCGGTCTGTCTCTCGCCGTACTGACGACACTCGACCAGTCGACCGGCTACCCGCTCCTCGGCGCCGCGCTCCTGGTGGTCGGCGTGGGCGCCGGCTTCTCCTTCACGGTGACAGCCGACGTCATCCTCTCCTCCGTACCGAAGGAACAGGCAGGCGCGGCCTCAGCGGTCTCGGAGACGGCGTACGAACTGGGCGCGGCCCTGGGCATCGCCGTACTGGGTTCGATCGTGACGGGCGTCTACCGGGGTTTCGCAGCACCGGCGGGCACACCGAGCGGGGCACACGAGTCACTGGGCGGCGCGGTGGAAGCGGCGGGCAGCATGCCGACCCACACAGCCCAGCACATGCTGACCTCGGCCAGAGAAGCCTTCGTCAACGGACTCAGCCTGGCATCAGCGGTAGGCGCAACGGTCCTACTGGCAACGGCAGTAGCGGCCTGGTTCATGCTCAGGGGGCAGCACTTGGAGAGCGCCGGGTAAGGAAATGCTTTTAGGGGCGCGGGGAACTGCGCGACCAGCCACAACACACCCGCACCCGAAAACGAACCCCTACGCAGCCTTGGCCTTCGTCGCGTACATATCCACGTACTCCTGCCCGGACAACCGCATGACCTCAGTCATCACAGAGTCGGTCACAGCCCGCAGCACATACCGATCCCGATCCATCCCCTCGTACCGAGAGAACTCCATCGCCTCACCGAACCGAACAGTGACCCGCCCCGGCCGAGGAAACCCCGCCCCACCCGGTTGCAACTTGTCCGTGCCGATCATCGCGAACGGAACGACAGGCGCCCCGGTCATCATCGTCAGCCGAGCGATCCCGGTCCGCCCCCGGTACAGGCGACCATCGGGCGACCGCGTGCCCTCGGGGTAGATCCCGAAGACCTTGCCCTCCTCCAGGATGCGGCGCCCGGTCATCAGCGCCGCCACCCCGCCGTTCGCCCCGTCCCGGTCCACCGGAATCATGCCGACGCCGGTGAAGAACCAGGCCATGAGACGGCCCTTGAACCCCTCGCCGGTGACGTACTCGTCCTTGCCGATGAAGAGCACCTGCCGGTCGCAGACCAGCGGAAGGATCATCGAGTCGATGAACGTGAGGTGGTTGCCGGCCAGGATCACCGGACCGTCGCCGGGGATGTGCTCGATTCCCTCCACCCGGGGGCGGAACATCAGGCGCATGATCGGTCCGAGCAGTGCCTTGATGAGCGCGAAGCGGGACAACGGGCCCTCCGGTGTCAAGGGGTTCGATATAAATCTGTGCAGGTGAGGACGATACTCGCGGCGCCCGGGGTATTGCACATCGGGTTCACCGAGGTCTTACGCAGTGTTGACGCACGTTTACCTGCGGTGCCGCGCCGGAGCCGTCCCGTAACCGGGCCGCCATGTTGTGACGCATCTCGCGTTCCTTGGTGACGACGCGTCAAACCTCGCCTTCCGTACGACATCCAGCGTCACCGCCGTGTTCCGGCCGAGGTCTCCCATTCGTCATGTACGCGCACCTACGATCGGCGCGCAGCGACGGGGCGACGCCAGGAGGTTTCATGGACACGCAGGGAACGCAGGGGCCGAACGAGCGAGTGAACGGCACCGGACGACGGGCCCTGCTCGGCGCCGCCGTGCTCGGCGCGGGAGTGGCCGCACTCGGACCGGCGGGCGCGGCGAGAGCCGCCGAGGCCACGACGGCCCGCCACGGAGGCGGCGGTCTGAAGGACCTGCCCAAGCCGACGATCGTCGGTCACCGCGGCACCAGCGGCTACCGCCCGGAGCACACCTTCGGCTCGTACAACCTGGCTCTCGACCTGGGCGCCGACATCGTCGAGGCCGGTGACCTCGTCCCGACCAAGGACGGTCACCTGGTCTGCCGGCACGAGCCGGAGATCGGCGGCACGACGAACGTCGCCGACCACCCCGAGTTCGCCTCGCGCAAAACAACCAAGCTTCTCGATGGCGTCTCCACGACCGGCTGGTTCACCGAGGACTTCACGCTCGCCGAGCTGAAGACCCTGCGCGCGATCGAGCGCATCCCGGTCAACCGCCCGCACAACATGCTCTACAACGGCCGCTGGGAGATCCCCACCTTTGAAGAGGTGCTCAAGTGGCAGGACGAGCAGACCCGTAAGCGCGGCAAGCAGGTCTGGATCTACCCCGAGATGAAGCACCCCACCTACTTCCGCAAGCGCGGGTTCGAGATGGAGAAGCTGCTCTCGACGATCCTGCGCCGGCACGGCAAGGACAAGAAGAACTCGCCGGTCCTCATCCAGTCCTTCGAGCCGACCAGCATCGCGAAGATCAACAAGCTCGTCGGCAACCCGCTCGTGGTGCTGCTGTCCGGCACGGGCACCCGCCCCTTCGACTTCGTCGACCTGGGCGACCCACGCACGGTCGACGACCTCGTCACGCCGAAGGGCCTCACCGAGATCGCGACGTACGCGGACGGCCTGGGCCCGACGCTCGACCTGATCATCACGAAGAACGCCGACGGCAGCCTGAACAAGGAGACCACCCTGGTCGCCGACGCGCACAAGGCGGGCCTGATCCTGCACCCCTACACCATGCGCAACGAGAACCCCTTCCTGCCGCTGGAGTACCGCAAGGGCAGCGCGGCGGACGCTTACGGCGACGCGTTCGGCGCCTTCAAGCGGTACTTCGCCACCGGCATCGACGGTGTCTTCACCGACAACGCCGACACGGGCCTGCTCGCCCGCGCGGACTTCGTCAACGGCTGAGCCCCGCGCCCCGTTGGAGTGACAGACGGCCGTCCCGGCAACCTTCCGCCGGGGCGGCCGCGTCGTGCCGCATATGACGCACCAACTTGTCGCCACCTTGCGCCCACTGCTCGCCGCCGAGGCCTCCGCCGAGGCATATGCCTCCGGAACGGAACCGGGCGATCTCGAACAGGCCGTCTGGCTCCGCCTCCTGGAACGCCTCGACGCCTCCGGTCCACCGGTCGACCCCCAGCGCTGGCTCCGCCGAGCGGTCCGCTCGGAGGCCCAGCGCACCCGCCGTACCGCCCGCCTCGAACAGTCGTACGACGGTGATCCGGTCGACGACCGTGACCGCGGCCCCGAACAGGCCGCGCTCACGGCGGCGAGGCATCGCGCGCTCCATGACGCGGTGAGCCGGCTGCCGGGCCGTTGCCCCCGTCTGATGGAGGCGCTCTTGTCGCCCAAGGACCTCACATATCGCGAGATCGCGGGGGAGTTGGGTATCTCACAGGGCAGTCTGGGCCCGGAACGTTCCAGATGTCTGGGATGTCTTCGGCGATTGCTGACGCCGGAGGTTGCGGCCCACGAAGCACGGGGATAGGAGTGAGGAATCAAGTGGCGATCAGGTGAGCGGGAGGCGTGCGCACATGGGCATGAGCGTGACCATCTCGGTGGCGACCGAGCAGGACGCAGAGCAGATCTTCAGGCTGCAGTACCTGTGCTTCCAGAGCGAGGCGGCGCTGTACGGCAACTACCGCATCGACCCGCTCCTCCAGACCCTCGACTCGGTCCGGGACGAGGTCGGTTCCGACTGCGTCTTCGTCGCCCGGCTGGGCGAGGAGGTGGTCGGATCGGTCCGCGGCACGGTGACGGAGGACGGCGCGGCGGCCATCGGGAAACTCTGCGTCCACCCGCGCCTCCAGGGCCACGGCATCGGCGCCCGCCTCCTCCGCGCGGCCGAATCGGCCCTCGCCGGGGAGCGCGGCGCCAAGAAGTTCCGCCTCCACACCGGCCACCGCAGCGAGGGCAACCTCCGCCTGTACCGCCGCGTCGGCTACGAGACCGTGGGCACCTCCCAGGGCGACGACGGCGTACCGATGATCGTCCTGGAGAAGCCGGTCGAGGCGTACGTCGCTACGGCGTGACGGTGTCGACAGTGCGGTTCTTCCGCAGCCAGTAGAGCGCGGACAGCGGCAGCAGCACGGGGATGAAGACGTACCCCGCGCCGTAGTACGACCAGACCGTCGCGTCCGGGAAGGCCGAACTGTCGACCAGGGTCAACGTACCCACGACGAGCACACCCGCGAGTTCGGCGGCGCAGCAGACCTGTGCCGCCCTGCGGGCCGTTTCGCCGCCGCGGATCAGGGAGTACGTGATGAACCCGTACACCACGCCCGCCACGGCCGACAGGGAGTAGGCGAGCGGGGCCCGGTCGAACTCGGTGGCGATCTGGTAGACGGAGCGGGAGACCGCGCCGACGACCATCACGCCGTAGAACCAGACGAGCAGCATGCCGGGCCCACTGATGAGCCGCTTCGGTTTCACTTCCGCGTTCTCTTCCGTGGCCGTCAACTCAGCCTCCCCAGATGTCGTAGAGCCGTACTTCGAGGACGGCGAGGACCACACCGCCGGCCGCGGCCGTGATCGAACCCCAGCGTGTGCGCTCCGTCAGTGACATGAAGCCCGCCGCCGGGACGGACGCGAACGCGCCCAGCAGATACGCCACGAAGATCGCCGTGCCCTGCTCCGCCTTCTCGCCGCGCGCCAACTGCACGATCCCGACCACCAGTTGGACCGTGGCCAGCAGGGTGACGACGGCCATTCCGATGAAGTGCCAGTCCTTGGTCGGCTGATCACGGTAGGCCGCCCAGCCGCACCAGGCGGCGAGCAGCAGCGCGGCGACACCGGTCGCCAGCGTCAGGGCATCAAGCATGCCGTGACTTTATTACGCCCCGAAAGGCCGGATGCGGTCGGCCCCGGCCCTGGTCGTAGGGTCGAGGGCATGAAGATCCACGCTGAGGCCCTCCTGTTCGACAATGACGGCACGCTCGTCTCCTCCCTCGAATCCGTCCGCCGGTGCTGGACCCGGTGGGCGGCCGAGTTCGAGATCGCCGCCGAGGACTTCGCACGGGTCGAACTGCACGGGCGGACCGCCGTGGCGATAGCCGCCGACCTGCTGCCCGCCGACGTCGTCCCGGCGGCGGTCGCGCGGATCGAGGCGCTGGAGGTCGAGGACGTGCCCAACGGCGGCGCGACCCTGCTGCCCGGCACCAGGGACTTCCTCGACTCGCTGCCCGCCGACCGCTGGGCCGTCGTCACCTCCGCCACCCGCCGGCTCGCCGAGGCCCGGCTCGCGCACGCCGGCATCCTGCCCAAGACCCTCGTGGTCGCCGAGGACGTCACGCGCGGCAAGCCCGATCCTGAGCCCTACCTCCTCGCCGCCCGCCGACTCGGCGTAGGTCCGGCCCGGTGTGTCGTCTTCGAGGACGCCCCGGCGGGACTCCAGGCCGGCCGCGCGGCCGGAATGATCACCGTGGCATTGGCCACAACCCACCAGGCCCACGAGCTCGACGCCGACCTTGTTGTGAGTGACCTGTCAGCCTTGTCCGCGCTGGTCAGCGACGGGGGAGTCGAGATCTCCGTGCGCCGCTGACACCCGTCCGCCGTTGTCCGGCATGCGGACAGCGGCCCTTTGTCAGGACCGTACGTCTGCTTTACTGATTCCATGACCACGACGAGCAGCCGCACCCTTGCGACCGAGGCGACCCTGACGCCCGGTGCTCGTTGTATGTGTCGAATGTGCGCCTTCTAGAGGGCCCCCGCACCACCCCCGAGCCTCGCGCCCCGAAGCGAGCCGCCGTGGCATGTCCATGCGCCCTGTGTCGTATGTGACGGACGCCTCCCCCCCCACTGCCTGAACGGCGTGGGACCCCCATCGCGCACATTTCCCCCCTCGTACCCAGGGCACACCCACGCCCGCGTACCCGACAGTCATGGAACCCCAGTGATCACCACATCGGGCCTGACCAAGGTCTACCGCTCACGCGGCCGTGAGGTCACCGCCCTCGACGGCGTCGATCTCCACGTCCGCGAAGGCGAGGTCTACGGCGTCATCGGCCAGTCCGGCGCCGGCAAGTCCTCGCTCATCCGCTGCGTCAACCTGCTGGAGAAGCCCACCGCCGGCACGGTCACCGTCGACGGGCAGGACCTCACCGCCCTCGCCGGGCGCGGACCGCGCGCCGGACGCGAACTCCGGCAGGCGCGCAGCCGTATCGGCATGGTCTTCCAGCACTTCAACCTGCTCTCCTCGCGGACCGTGCAGGACAACATCGAGCTGCCGCTCGAAATCCTCGGAAAGTCCGGGAAAGAGCGCTCGCGCAAGGCACTTGAGCTGCTGGACCTCGTCGGGCTGGCCGACAAGGCGAAGGCCTACCCGGCGCAGCTCTCCGGCGGCCAGAAGCAGCGCGTCGGCATCGCCCGCGCGCTGGCCGGCGACCCCAAGGTGCTGCTCTCCGACGAGGCCACCAGCGCGCTCGACCCGGAGACCACCCGCTCGATCCTCCAGCTGCTGCGCGACCTGAACCGGCAGCTGGGCCTGACCGTCCTGCTCATCACCCACGAGATGGACGTCGTCAAGAACGTCTGCGACTCGGCAGCTCTGATGGAGAACGGCCGCGTCGTCGAGTCCGGCACCGTGAGCGAACTGCTCGCGACTCCGGGCTCCGAGCTGGCCTCCGCGCTGTTCCCGGTCAGCGGCGAGGCCCACGGCGAGGACCGCACGGTCGTCGACGTCACCTTCCACGGCGAGGCCGCCACCCAGCCCGTCATCTCCCAGCTCTCGCGCACCTACAACATCGACATCTCGATCCTCGGCGCCGCCATCGACACCGTCGGCGGACTCCAGGTCGGCCGTATGCGCATCGAGCTGCCCGGTCGCTACGAGGACAACGTCGTGCCGATCGGCTTCCTGCGCGAACAGGGCCTGCAGATCGACGTGTTGGGCCAGGAGCCCGTACTGCTGAAGGAAGGTGCCAAGTGACCTGGTCGGAGATGCAGCCGCTGCTGTCCCAGGCGTGTTGGGACACGCTGTACATGGTCGGCTGGTCCACGGCCATCGCCGTCGTCGGCGGACTCCCGCTCGGCATCCTGCTCGTCCTGACCGACCGCGGCGGACTGCTCCAGAACCTCGCCGCGAACAAGGTCATCGGGCAGATCGTGAACGTCGCCCGCTCGCTGCCGTTCATCATCCTCATGGTCGCGCTGATGAACTTCACGCGGACGATCACGGGGACGACCATCGGTCGCGAGGCCGCGATCGTGCCGCTCGCCATCGGGGCAATTCCCTTCTTCGCGCGCCTGGTTGAGACGGCTGTCCGGGAAGTGGACGGCGGACTGGTCGAGGCCGTGCAGTCGATGGGTGGCAACACCTGGACGATCGTGCGCAAGGTCCTCGTGCCGGAGTCCCTGCCCTCGCTGATCTCCAGCACCACGACGACGATCGTCGCGCTCATCGGCTATTCCGCGATGGCCGGCACGGTCGGCGCCGGCGGCCTCGGCGACATCGCCATCCGCTACGGCTACCAGCGCTTCGAGACCCAGCTGATGTGGCTCACCGTGGCGATCCTCGCGGTCGTCATCTCCCTCATCCAGTTCGCCGGCGACTACGCGGCCCGCTCGCTGCACCGGCGCGGCGGACAGTCCGGTGCCGCACCGAGGCTCCGGCTGCTCAAGGCGTCCACCGCCACGAGCAAGACCGTCTGAGCCAGACCGTTTGTCCTGCCCCCACAGAACTCCCCGCACCACCCATCGCGGGGCTGCTCAACCCCTCAGGAAAGGCACTTTTCGTGCGTAACACCGCCAAGATCACCACGGCCGTCCTCGCCGCCGGAGCCCTCACCTTCACGCTCTCCGCCTGCGGTTCGGACAAGGGTTCCTCCTCGGCCTCCTCCGACTACAGCGGACCGCTGGTCGTCGCCGCGAGCCCCACGCCGCACGCCGAGATCCTCGACTACGTCAAGGACCACCTGGCGAAGAAGGCCGGACTCGACCTGGAGGTCAAGGAGTTCACCGACTACGTCACGCCGAACACGGCGACCGAAGACGGTTCGGTGGGCGCCAACTACTTCCAGAACCAGCCGTACCTCGACGACTTCAACAAGAAGAACGGCACCCACATCGTGCCCGTCGTCACGGTCCACCTGGAGCCGCTCGGCCTCTACTCCCACAAGGTCAAGAGCGCCGACGCCCTCAAGAGCGGCGCGACGGTCGCCGTCCCGAACGACAGCGTGAACGAGGCCCGCGCCCTCAAGCTGCTCGCGGCGAACGGGCTGATCACCCTCAAGTCCGGTGTGGGCAACGAGGCGACCCCCGCGGACATCACCAAGAACCCGAAGAAGCTCAAGTTCAAGGAGCTGGAGGCGGCCCAGACCCCGCGCTCCCTGGACGACGTCGACGCGGCCGTCATCAACGGCAACTACGCCATCTCCTCGGGCCTCAAGCCCGCCAAGGACGCCCTGATCCTGGAGTCGGCGAAGAACAACCCGTACGGCAACTTCCTCGCGGTCGAGAAGGGCCACGAGAAGGACCCGCGCGTCAAGAAGCTCGCGAAGCTGCTGACCTCGCCCGAGGTGAAGAAGTTCATCGAGGACAAGTACGCCGGTTCGGTCATCCCGTCCTTCTGAGTCGAGCCGGGGGAATCACCATGCGCAAGAGCATCGCCGTCACGGCGGCCGGACTCGCCGTGACCTTCTTCGGCCTCACGGCCTGCGGTTCGGGCTCCGACTCCGGCAAGGGCGGTGGCAAGGACGACGGCACCCTCGTTGTCGGCGCCACCGCCGTGCCGGCCGGCGAGGTCCTGACGTACATCAAGGACAACCTGGCCGCGAAGGCCGGACTCGACCTGGAGATCAAGGAGTTCACGGACTACGTCCTGCCGAACACCGCACTCCAGGAGGGCTCGCTGGACGCGAACCTCTACCAGAACCAGCCCTTCCTTGACGAGTTCAACAAGTCCAAGGGCACCGACCTGGTCTCGGTCGTCAAGGCGTACCTGCCGCCGATGGGCGTGTACTCCAAGAAGATCCAGGACATCGCGAAGCTCGGCGACGGAGCCACCGTCGCCGTGCCGAACGAGACCACCAACGAGGGGCGCGCCCTCGAACTCCTCGCCGCCAAGGGACTGATCACCCTCAAGGAGGGGGCGGGCACGGACGCGTCCCCCGCGGACGTCACGGCCAACCCGAAGCACCTGAAGTTCAAGGAGCTGGACCCCGCCCAGCTGCCGCGCTCGCTCGACGACGTGGACGTCGCCGTCATCAACAACAACTACGCCCAGGACGCGGGCCTCAGCCCGGCCGAGGACGCGATCCTCCTGGAGTCGGCGAAGGACAACCCGTACGCCAACCTCCTGGCCGTCAAACGCGGCAACGAGGACGACCCCCGGGTCGAGAAGCTCGCGAAGCTGCTCGTCTCCTCCGACGTGAAGAAGTTCATAGCGGAGAAGTACAAGGGCTCTGTCCTGCCGGTCACTTCCGGCTGACGGGGGCGTATACGGCGTATCACCACGCACGGGGTCCACCCGCTCACCGCGGGTGGACCCCGTGGTGCGGTTCCCCGCTTTCATGCTGCATGCTGGGCAGTTCAGGTAGGCCCTGAACATTTTCCAAAGGTTACGGAGCGGCGCATGACGAGCACCTTCCCCAACATCTCCATCAGCACGGAGCGGTTGGTGCTCCGGCCCCTCGACGAGGACGACATGTCCGCCCTGACCGAGATGATGAACGACGAGCAGGTCGCGGCCTGGACCGACGTCCCCCAGCCGTTCACCGAGGCCGGCGCCCGTCGGTGGATCACCGACTACGCGCCCGCCGAACGGACTTCGGGCCGCGGTCTCGACCTCGCCGTCACCGAGTTCCTCACCCAACGGCTCGTCGGCATCGTCCAGTTGACCAAGACCGACTGGCACATCCGGTCCACCGAGCTGTCGTACGTCATCGCGCCCTGGGCCCGCGGCGAGGGCTACGCCTCCGAAGCCGCGCTCGCCACCGCCCAATGGCTGTTCGGGGACCAGAAGTTGGAGCGCATCGAACTGCGCACCGCCGCCGACAACACGGCCTCCCAGCAGGTCGCCCAGAAGATCGGCTGCATCAGCGAGGGCGTCCTGCGGGGCGCGTGCATAGCGCACGTCCACGCCGACGACGGCACCTGGACCGACGTCCGCACCGACTTCATCGTGTGGAGCCTCCTCCCGGAGGACCTGGAGGGCACGGCCGAACAGCTTGAGGACGCCGACGGTTTCACGTCGCTCGCCGACTGGAACTGAATCCGGCGGGTACGGCGCAGGGAGCACCGCCCAGCCGCACCAGGTACCCTCACGATGCCCGCGTAGGGGCCGCTTTCCCCGACGATCTGCGAAAACCTTCTGGAGACTGACGACGATGGCCGACCGCGTCACGGTGATCGGCTGGGACGGCTCTCCGCTGACCGCCGCGGCACGCTCCGCCCTCGCCGCCGCCACCCTGGTGGCCGGCGCGCCCCACCATCTCGCGCTCCCCGAGGTACTGCCGCGCGCCGAGCGCATCCGCCTCGGCAGCGTCGCCCTCGCCGCCCGCCGTATCGCCGGCCACCGCGGCACCGCGGTCGTGTTCGCCGACGGGGACCCGGGCTTCTTCGGAGTCGTACGGACCCTGCGCGCACCCGAGTTCGGCCTGGAGGTCGAAGTCGTCCCCGCCGTCTCCTCCGTGGCCGCCGCCTTCGCCCGCGCGGGTATGCCCTGGGACGACGCACAGGTGGTCGTCGCACACAGGCGCACCCTGCGACGCGCGGTGAACGTGTGCCGGGCCCACACAAAAGTCGCCGTCCTCACCTCACCGGGCGCCGGCCCGGCCGAACTCGGTCTCCTCATGGAGGGCGTCCACCGCACCTTCGTCATCTGCGAGGAACTGGGCACCGAGCACGAGCAGGTCACCGTCCTCACCTCGGACAAGGCCGCCGACCGCACCTGGCGCGACCCCAACGTCGTCATCGTCATGGGCGGCCCGGTCGGCCCGTCCGTCACCGGAACCACCGGTGAGGGCTGGATCGCCGGCCGCGACCCGTCCGCGGTCGCCCGCGGCTGGACCCTGCCCGCCGACGCCTACGGCGGGCAACTGGGCGAAGGGGAAACGGATCTGCTCCGGGCCGCCCAACTCGCGCGCCTCGGCCCCCGCGTCGGAGACCTCGTGTGGGACATCGGCTGCGGCAGCGGCGCCTTCGCCATCGAGGCGGCCCGCGCCGGAGCCGCCGTCATCGCCGTCGACCGCGACACCCAGGCCTGCACCCGCACCGACTCCGCCGCCCGCAGCTTCGGCGTGCACCTCCAGATCGTCCAGGGCGACGCCCCGCACATCCTGGAGAACCTCCCCGAACCTGACGTAGTACGCGTCGGCGGCGGGGGAGTGGCCGTGGTCTCCGCGGTCGCCGACCGGCGCCCGCAGCGCATCGTGGCGCACGCCTCCACCCGCGACGAGGCCGAACTCGTCGGCCGCGACCTGACGGAGCACGGCTACCACGTCGAGTGCGCCCTCCTGCAGTCCGTCGAACTCGACACCAGGGCCTGGACGGAGACGGAACGGAGCGTCGCGTTCCTGCTCAGCGGCCTCCTTCCGGAGCGCCTTTCCTGACCCCTCGTACCGTCCCCGTGATCCTGTTGTCGTACTGCGCGCGGTAGGCTGGCGGACTGTTGTACCGCATTAGGTGACCCGGCACTTCGTTCGTCAATGTCCGGAAAACCCGCCCGTTTTGGGGTGAGTGTGGTACGGCGGAACCGGAGGACGCGCAACGTGGCGCAGTCCACAGCGGGCCGTCGCGGGTCAACCTGTCGCGACGGCCGAACGACCGCGACAATGCCAGTCAATGGCTTTGTCGTCTAAATGGCTTTGTCGCCTTTTGACGTCGGGTCGTTCGTGCCGCTGGACAGGCACGCTCGTTCTCCACTGCGGGGCGGTCGGTGCGCCGTTCCCGGTGAGCGGGTCGTAGAAGCACTAACCGATGGGCGAGGGGTACGCATGACCGACACCGGCCAGATCCCGGCCGAGGGGCTGCCGGAGAACGCAGGCATGGTGGAACAGCCAGGCGTTCCCGCGCACGGCGCGTACACCTACCTCTCCGAGACCACCGCAGAGGACGAAGACCTGTTGCTGCTGCCGGGCGCCCAGGGCGCCTGGGGCAACGAGGTCCCGCCCCCCGCCCCCGAGCCCGTCGTCGAGACGCTCCACGAGCCGGCTCCGCACGAGGCTGCCGCGAATGAGCCGGGTCCGGCCGAGGTCACTGGGCAGGATCCGGGTCCGTACGAGGTCGCCGCGCAGGATCCAGGTCTGCACGAGGGTGCTTTGCGCGAGCCGGGTCTGTACGAAGCGGGTCCGCACGAAGCGGCTGCGCACGAGGCTGCCGCACATGAGCCGGGTCCGCATGAGACGGCCGGTCGTGACAGCGGTTCCGTCGATCTGGGGGGCGTCCGACTCCCCGCGTCACCGCCGCCCGCGCCGGTTCCGCCGCGCCGCCCGCTGCACCTCGGCCCGCCCCTCCCCGACACCTCCGCGAGCCCGGTCCGCTCCCTCGCCGACCGCGGTCCCGCGGGCGCGCCGGTACGGCAGCAGGGCCCGCCGACGACCGGCCCCGAGTACTTCGACGCACCCCAACTCCGCGACCTGCCCCCGCAGGGCGCGGCTCCCTGGGGCGCCCAGGCTCCGGTGAGCGCGGGGGTGCAGACAGCGGAAACGGTTGTTCCGGTTGGCGAACCGGACGGCGAGCCCGTCGGCGCGGCACAGGCGACACCGGCGGCGCAGGCAGCGCACGCTTCAATGGCGGGGTTTGCCACGGAGGCGGTTGGCGGCGGTATCGCCATGGCCTTGGACGCCGGGGTTGTCGTGCCGGAGCCGGAGCCGGCTCCGGTCATGGGTGCGAGTGCGAGTACCGGTAAGGACGCCGGTCTGGCACAGGCTCCCGACGCCGGTGGGGCGTGGCAGGGGCACGGGCAGTTGTTCGCGGGGGAGCCTGCGGCCGCTTTCGCCCACGTGAGCACGGAGAGCTCCGGAAACGCCGGTCTCCCCGAGGCGGGGCAACTGCCGGAGGGCGCCGAGGACTTGGCTGCCGGGCAGGATCAGGCCCAGGTCCAGGTACAGGCCCCGGTGCAGACGCAGGTGCAGGCGCAGGTGGATGTGCCGGGCTCCGATGCGGGGTTCGCGCCTGTTGGTGACGGGCACGGTGGCGACGCCGGGTACGTGCCGGAGGGTGCGGGTGCCTTCGAGGCGGTGCCGGTGGCCGGGGACGCGTTTGCTGCGGGGCCTGGTTCGGTTCCCGAGGACGCGTTCGCTGTGGGTGCCGGGCAGGAGCCGGAGCAGTTTGCTGCTTCGGATCCCGTGCCGGGTGCCGATGTCGCGCCGGAGTCTGAGGTCGTGCCGGGTTCCGAGGAGGCGTTCGCTTCCGAGGCCGAGGTGTTGCCGGATGCCGTTGGCGTGGCGGCAGCGGGAGAGGGTTTCGACGCCGGGTTCGCTGCGGCTGACGAGCAAGGTGTCGAGGCCGAGCCGGTCTACGCCGCCGAGCAGCTTGTCCAGCCCCTACTCGCTCAGGGTCCCGAAGAGGTACAGGCACAAGATGTCGCCCCCGAGCCTGTGTTGGTTCACGACGTCACGCCGAACCCCGAAGCGGTAGCCGCTCCGGAGCCGGTCCAGGCAGAGGACGTCGTGTACGCGCCCGCCCCCGACCAGGTTCTCGAAGCACCTCACACCCACGAGATCACCCCCGTAGACGAGATCGCGGCCATCCAGGAAGCCGAGCGAACTCCGCCTGATTTCCCGGGAGTTGAGACACCACTCACCCCCGAATCCGCACACCTCGCAGACACCCAAGCTGAAGCCGCCCCGGCCCCCGAGCCCGTCGTAGCCGAATCCCACGTAACGGAGACGGCAGCACCCGAGGCGACCGGTCTCATCCGACAAGCCGACGACGCCTCCTTCTCAACCGGTGTCCCACTGGAGCCGCAGCCGCAGCCGCAGCCGGAGTTGCAGCCCCAGCCCCGCCCGGACGACTCCCTCGGCCGCTTCGTCCCGGTGGAAGGCTCGGTGCCCACCCCCCCCCACCACGCACCGACCCC
>NZ_JBHXME010000148.1:0-27749 GCF_042721125.1 Streptomyces sp. NPDC058469 | reverse complement strand
GGTGGCTTGAGCAGTTCGGGGATCTCGACCCCACCCGTGAACCCGGGCACGCTGTCGCCGAGCGCGAACCCGTTGCCGTTCTCCACCCGCCACCAGTCGGGCTGCACGACGCTCGCGCCGAGGTCGGAGGCGCTCGCGAGGTGCGGTGAGGAGGCGGAGTTGTCGGGCTCGGGTGTGGGTGCGGCTTTGGTGAGGCGGGTACGCGGGAGCGGTACGACCCGGCGCAGGCCCTTGGGCCGTAGATCGTCCTCGTGGTCCCGTTGTACGGGGACGGAGGCCGGCGGTGCCTGGGGGACGCCGGCGCCGGTGCCGGCCGCGGCGACGATCTCGTCGGGGCTGCCGAGCCCCTTGAGGATGCGCTGGACGGCGGCCGGTGTGTCGACGGTGGAACCGGCACGCCGTCGGTCGATCTCGTTGCGCAGCTCGGACACGAGCCGCATGCGCGTGACCGAGGGCAGCTGCCTCCGGTGCGCGACGTCACCGACGCGGCTCAGATACTCGTAGACGACCTGGTCGCTCTCGATACCCACGAAGTCCCCTCCGGGGCGGGTGCGTTGGATACCCCGCCGGAACGACCGTAGCGCAGGTCGGGGCTCACGTCGGCCCGCGCACCAGGGGGTACGGGGGCGTCGGGCGGGGCAGGCACCGTCCGCACCCGGGCCGTCGCGGTCCGCTCACCGCAGGGCGCAGGACACCGGCCCGCGGCCGGCACCCGCTACCGTGGGTCGGATGAGCACCCCGGCCACGCCGCCCCGTTCGCTCGCGGAGGCACTCCGAACCAGGGACGACGCCTCCCTGGCCGCGCTGCTGCGCAGCCGCCCCGACCTCATCACGCCCGTCCCCACCGACCTCACCCAGCTCGCGACCCGGGCCGGTACGCGCGGGTCGGTCGTGCGGGCGCTGGAGCGCCTCGACCGGTTCGCGCTGCAGACGGCGGAGGCCCTGGCCGTGGCGGCGGACCCGGCGTCGTACGACGAACTGCTCGGGCTGATGGCGGGCGACGCGCGCGACGCCGCCGTGGTGAACGCGCTGCCGCGCGCCCTCGCGACCCTGCGCGAGCAGGCGCTGGTGTGGGGTGCGGACGACCGGCTGCGCCTGGTGCGGACGGCGCGTGAGCTGCTGGCGCCGTCGCCGCAGCATCCGTCGCCGACCGGCCTCGGGCCTACGGTCGCGGAGGCCACGGCGGGCATGTCGCCGGGCCGTATCCAGGAGATCGTGACGGCGGCGGGCCTGCCCTCCACCCATGACTCGGTGTCCGCGGTCGCGTCGCTGACCAAGCTGTTCACGGCCCGGAGGCGGATGAAGGCGCTGCTCGCCCGCGCCCCCGAGGAGTCCCTGGAGGTGCTGAACCGGCTGGTCTGGGGGCCGCCGTACGGCCAGGTGACCGCCGAACCGGCATCCCACCTGCGCTGGCTCATCGACCGGGGTCTGCTTCTGCCCACCGCGCCCGGCACGGTCGTACTCCCCCGTGAAGTGGCCCTGCATCTGCGGGCCGGGCGCGCGCACCGCGAGACGGAGCCGGTGGCGCCGCCGGTCGAGGCGAAGGCGACGCACCGTCCACAGGTTGTGGACACGACGGCGGCCGGGCAGGCGTACACCGCGCTGGCGACGGTCGAGGAGCTGCTGAAGGACTGGGACGAGGGCGGCCCGACAGTGATGCGGGCGGGCGGCCTCAGCGTCCGCGACCTGAAACGGACCGCCGTCGCGCTGGACCTGGCGGAGCCCGTCGCCGCGTTCTGGGTCGAACTCGCCTATGCGGCGGGCCTGTTGGCGTCCGACGGCAACGCCGACGAACGGTACGCGGCGACCCCGGCCCACGACGAGTGGCTGGAACAGCCCGCCGCACAGCGCTGGGCACGGCTCGCGGAGGCGTGGCTCACGGCGACCCGGACATCGGGGCTGGTGGGCGGGCGGGACACGAAGGAACGTACGTTGTCCGCGCTGGGGCCCGGTCTGGATCGGTCGGCGGCTCCGGAGGTACGACACCGGGTGCTGGGTCTGCTCGCCGGGTTGCCCGAGGGGGCCTCGCCGTCCGCCGAGTCCGTGTTGGCGCGGTTGCGGTGGGAGCGGCCGGCGCGGGGGGCGGGGGGTGCGCAGAGAAGTACAGAGGGTACTCAGCCGGGTGCTCAGGGGGGTGACGATCTGCGCAGTCGCCTTGCCCGGTGGACGTTGAGCGAGGCGGAGATGTTGGGGGTGACGGGGCGGGGGGCCCTGTCGGCGCAGGGGCGGGCGTTGCTGGGGTTGGGGGCGGGGACACGAACAGCGGCTCGGGGTACGGCGGCGGGTGGCGGTGGCAAGGGTGCGGCGGGTGGCAGCGGGAGTGGCAGGGGTGCGGCGGGCAGGGACGGGGACGGCGGGCTTGCGGCGGGCGGCTCCTCCGGTTTCCCCAACTCCTCTGATCCCTCAGCCCCGTCCGATCCGTCCGATCTCTCCGGACCCGGCGACAAGCTCCCCGTCCACCACCACCGTCCGCCCGCTCCCCCCGAGTTCCTCTCCCCCGCCGAACAGGCCGTCGCGAGTGCCGCCGCCGCCCGGCTGCTCGCCCCGCTCCTGCCCGAGCCGTTGGACCACGTGCTGCTTCAGGCGGACCTGACGGCGGTGGCGCCCGGCCCGCTGGAACGGCCGTTGGCGGACATGCTGGACGTGCTCGCGGACGTGGAGTCGAAGGGCGGGGCCACGGTCTACCGCTTCACGCCGGGCTCGGTGCGGCGCGCGCTGGACGCGGGCCGTTCCGCCTCCGACCTGCACGACTTCCTCACCGCTCACTCCCGTACGCCGGTCCCGCAGCCCCTCGCCTACCTGATCGACGACGTGGCCCGCAGACACGGGCATCTGCGGATCGGCGCGGCCTCGGCGTACGTGCGCTGCGACGACGACGCGGTGCTCAGCGAGATCCTGGCGGACAAACGGTCGGCGGGCCTGCGCCTGCGCCGCCTCGCGCCGACCGTGCTGGCGGCGCAGGCCGACCCGGCGGCGCTCCTCGACGGGCTGCGCGCGATGGGCTTCGCGCCGGCCGCCGAGTCCGCGGAGGGCGATGTCGTCATCACCCGAGCCCACGCCCACCGCACCCCGCCCCGTACGGCCCCGGAACCGGTACCGGACGGGCCGCCGACCCCGGACGCGACCCTCCTGTCGGCGGCGATCCGCGCGATCAGGGCGGGCGACCGCGCCTCCACGACGCCCCTCAAACCGACCACGACCTCTTCGCCGAACGGCGAACTCCCCCGCACCAGTGCCGCCGAGACCCTCGCCACCGTGCAGGCCGCCGTCCTCACCGGCGGCACCCTCTGGATCGGCTACGTCAACGCCGAGGGCTCCGCGAGCCAGCGCGTCATCGCCCCCATCCGCGTGGAGGGCGGCTTCGTCACGGCGTACGACCACACGGCGGACGAGGTACGGACGTATCCGCTGCACCGGGTGACGGGGGTCGCGGAGCTGGCGGAGGGGTAGGTCCAAAAAATGTGTCACTTTCGCCAGAAGTGTCACACTTTTTACGGAAGGGGGTCGGCCCGGGCCGCCTCGCCTCGGCTCAGATAGCGGTCCAGCGCGTAGAGCGAGTCAGCCACGAACGTCGGGCGCCGGGCCATCTCCCGCAGCTCGTCCTCCGTGACCCACGCGTGCCAGGCGATCTCGTCCGGGTCGGGGGTGATGTCCGTGCGGACGACCGCGTCGTGGACGCCGAGCCAGTACGGGCTGATCTCGCCCCGGCACAGGAACTTGAAGGCGAACCGGACCGGCACCCGCACTCCGATTTCCTCGGTGAGTTCACGGGCCGCCGCCTCCTCGTAGGACTCCCCGACCTCCGCGGCGCCGCCGACCAGGAAGTTGTACTGCCCCGGGAACCGGGACATGTCCGCCGCCCGCCGATGCACCAGGATGCGGCCCTCCCCGTCCCGGCACACGGTCGTCGCGACGCGGTGCAGCCAGTGGTGCGTGATGGCCTCGCCCCGGTCCACGACCCCGCGCACCCGGTCCTGCTCGTCGACCCGGTCCACCAGTTCTCCCATGACCCCCACCTTCAGCTCGCCCATGGCCACAGCCTCGCAGAGCGCCGCCGTGATCATCGGCCGGTAGTGCACACTGGTCGTTTGGCCGTCCCGAGTCCTCCAGGCCCGGCGAGCCCCGCAGAAAGGCAGTCGCGCGTGAATGGCCCCCTCATCGTCCAGTCCGACAAGACCCTGCTCCTTGAGGTCGATCACGAGCGAGCCGACGACTGCCGGCGAGCCATCGCGCCGTTCGCCGAGCTGGAGCGGGCGCCCGAGCACATCCACACGTACCGGGTGACGCCGCTGGGGCTGTGGAACGCGCGGGCCGCCGGGCACGACGCCGAGCAGGTCGTGGACGCGCTCGTGGAGTACAGCCGGTATCCCGTGCCGCACGCGCTGCTCGTGGACATCGCCGAGACCATGGACCGGTACGGTCGGCTGACGCTGAGCAAGCACCCCGCTCACGGGCTCGTGCTCACCACCACCGACCGGCCCGTGCTGGAGGAGATCCTGCGGTCGAAGCGGGTCGCTCCGCTCGTCGGCAACCGGCTCGACCCCGACACCGTGGCCGTGCACCCCTCCGAGCGCGGGCAGATCAAGCAGGTGCTGCTGAAGCTGGGCTGGCCGGCCGAGGACCTCGCCGGGTACGTCGACGGCGAGGCGCACGCGATCGAGCTGGACGAGGACGGGTGGGCGCTGCGGCCCTACCAGAAGCAGGCCGTGGAGAACTTCTGGCACGGCGGGAGCGGTGTCGTCGTCCTGCCCTGCGGGGCCGGAAAGACCCTGGTCGGCGCCGGGGCGATGGCGCAGGCCAAGTCGACCACGCTCATCCTCGTCACCAACACCGTCTCCGCCCGGCAGTGGAAGCACGAGCTGATCAAGCGGACCTCGCTGACCGAGGAGGAGATCGGCGAGTACAGCGGGACGCGCAAGGAGATCCGGCCCGTCACCATCGCCACGTACCAGGTGCTGACGACCAGACGGAAGGGCGTCTACCCCCACCTGGAGCTCTTCGACTCCCGCGACTGGGGACTCATCCTCTACGACGAGGTGCACCTGCTGCCCGCGCCCGTCTTCAAGTTCACCGCCGACCTCCAGGCACGGCGGCGGCTCGGGCTGACCGCGACCCTCGTGCGCGAGGACGGCCGCGAGTCGGACGTGTTCTCCCTCATCGGGCCGAAGCGGTTCGACGCGCCCTGGAAGGAGATCGAGGCGCAGGGCTACATCGCGCCCGCCGACTGTGTCGAGGTGCGCGTCAATCTCACGGACGCCGAGCGGCTCGCGTACGCCACCGCCGAGGCCGAGGAGAAGTACCGCTTCTGTGCGACCACCGCCACGAAGCGGAAGGTCACGGAGGCGATCGTCCGGCGCTTCGCGGGGCAGCAGATCCTTGTCATCGGGCAGTACATCGACCAACTCGACGAGCTGGGCGAGCACTTGAACGCGCCCGTGATCAAGGGCGAGACCTCCAACGCCCAGCGGGAGAAGCTCTTCGGCGCCTTCCGCGAGGGTGAGATCAGCGTCCTGGTCGTCTCCAAGGTCGCCAACTTCTCGATCGACCTGCCGGAGGCGACCGTCGCCATCCAGGTCTCCGGAACGTTCGGCTCCCGCCAGGAGGAGGCACAGCGCCTCGGGCGGGTGCTGCGGCCGAAGGCCGACGGGCACAAGGCCCACTTCTACTCCGTCGTCGCGCGCGACACGATCGACCAGGACTTCGCCGCCCACCGCCAGCGCTTCCTGGCGGAACAGGGGTACGCGTACCGGATCATGGACGCGGACGAGATCCTCGCGGAGAACTGAGCCCGAGGGCAGCCGTGAGTGACCCGGCGGTCACTTACGGCGTATGCCCGCTTCCTCGCCGTACTCTCCGAGGACGACCACGCTGAACGCGGCGCCCGCGAAGACTTTTATGGCGCGGAGGGCGTCGCCGAGTCGGTGGTGGTGGCTGCCGGTGGCCGGTGTCGCGCCGGTCGGCCGGACGGGGGCGGGGGTGGGGTGAAGCGTTGCTGCGCTCATGTCTCCATGGTGCGTCTTGGGACATAAGGTCGGCATCGGTCCAGAGAGCCAACCTCCGGGCCGCCCGTGTACGCCTCGGGGCGGACCCGTTCCCCTCCTGGGTGGAGGGGGTGTCCCCTAGGGGACACTCGCGCAGGCGTCGGCGCGGCCGTAAAGCCGGCGGCCGTAAAACCATTCGCCTCCCCCGCTCCCCCTGACCTAGAATCTCCGCTCTTGCCCGCCTCCCCGCAGGGAGTGCCGCCGCCCGGACGGAAACCGGGCGGCACCCACCCAGCAGCCGCATCAGCAGGCCCTCCGGAGGCACCCCCTTGTCCACGCCCGCCGCCGACCCTCTCGGCGCCCGTCTCGACGATCCGCTCGCCCGCGAACGCTCGCACCTGGCCTCCTCCCGTTCCGCGCTGCGTGCCATGCGCGAGGACGTCGAGTCGCTCGACATCAAGGACGTCACCGCGAACTGGGTCAACGCCGCGGTCCTCGCCCGCCAGATCGACGACCGCATCAAGGCGCTGGCCGACCTGAGCGACACCCCGCTGTTCTTCGGCCGCCTCAACTACCTGCACGCGCCGGGCGCCGAGCAGGCGGAGGGCGCGGAGGGGGAGCAGTTCTACATCGGGCGCCGGCATGTGCACGACGGCGACGGCGACCCGATGGTCATCGACTGGCGCGCGCCGGTCTCGCAGCCGTTCTACCGGGCGTCGAAGAAGGACCCGCTGGACGTCTCGCTGCGCCGCCGTTTCGGTTACACGGGCGGCGACCTCACGGCGTACGAGGACGAGCACCTCATGGACCCGGCCGAGGCCGCCGCCACCAGCAAGCTGCTGCAACGGGAGATCGAGCGGCCCCGCGTCGGCCCGATGCGCGACATCGTCGCCACCATCCAGCCCGAGCAGGACGAGATCGTACGGTCCGGACTCGGCGGCACCGTCTGTGTGCAGGGAGGGCCGGGGACCGGAAAGACGGCCGTCGGCCTGCACCGGGTCGCCTATCTCCTCTACGCCCACCGCGAGCGGCTCGCCCGCACCGGCACCCTCGTCATCGGGCCGAACAGGTCCTTCCTCCACTACATCGAGCAAGTCCTGCCCGCCCTGGGCGAGTTGACGGTCCGCCAGGGCACGGTGGACGACCTGGTCGCGCACGTCGAGGTACGCGGCACGGACGAGGCACCGGCCGCCGTCATCAAGGGCGACGCCCGCATGGCCGAGATCCTCCGCCGGGCCGTCTACTCCCACGTGACCATGCCCACCGAGCCGGTGATGGTGGTGCGCGGCTCGCGCCGCTGGCGGGTCCCGGCGTACGAACTCGAAGCCATCGCGCGGGAGTTGCTCGACCGCGACATCCGCTACGGCGCCGCCCGCGAGGCCCTTCCGCAGCGCATCGCGCATGCCGTGCTGGTGCAGATGGAGCGGTCGGGGGAGGCGCCGGACGACCGGGTGCAGGATTCGGTCGCCCGCAACGCCGCGGTGAAGGCGGCCGTCAAGGCGGTGTGGCCGCCGGTGGAGCCCGCGAAGCTCGTGCTGCGGCTGCTCACCGACGCGGACTTCCTCGCGGTGCACGCTGACGGCATTCTCGACGAGGACGAGCAGAAGACGATCCTCTGGGCGCTGCCCGGATCCGGAAAACGGGCCGTGCGGAGCGTGAAGGCCGCCAAGTGGTCGGCCGCCGATGCCGTGTTGATCGACGAGGCGACCGACCTCGTCCAGCGCACGCACTCGCTCGGGCATGTCGTGCTCGACGAGGCGCAGGACCTCTCCCCGATGCAGTACCGGGCGGTCGGCCGCCGCTGCACCACCGGTTCCGCGACCGTCCTCGGCGACCTGGCGCAGGGCACCACGCCCTGGGCGACGCGGAGTTGGGACGAGGCGCTGGCCCACCTCGGTAAGTCGGACGGTGTGATCGAGGAGTTGACGGCCGGTTTCCGCGTACCGACGGACGTCATCACCTACGCCTCCCGGCTCCTCCCCCACATCGCCCCGGGCCTGACTCCGGTCGCCTCCGTCCGTGAGAACCCGGGTTTCTTCGACCTCCGCGAGACGACCGGCACCGCCGAAGTGGTCGCCGCCTGCGAGGAGTTGCTGAGCAACGAGGGGTCGACGGGCCTGATCGCGGCCGACGCCCGCGTCCCCGAACTGGCGGAGGCGCTGACGGCGGCGGGCATCGGCTACATCGACCCGGGTGAGGAGACGACCGTCGACACCCGTCTGACCCTGGTCCCGGCGTCGCTCGCGAAGGGCCTGGAGTACGACTACGTGGTCCTCGACGAGCCGCAGGCCGTGGTCGACGGCGAACCGGACGAACGCACGGGCCTGCGCCGCCTGTACGTGTCCCTGACCCGAGCGGTGTCGGGCCTGATCGTCACGCACACGGCGCCGCTGCCGCCCCAACTCGCCTGAGCGGAAAGGGCGGTTGGCGAAAAGCCCGGCTCACGTTCTGTCGAGCACCGTCCGCCACTCGCCCACTGCCCTCGCCGACACCGGCCCCTCCCAGCCCTCCGGCCGGGCGGCCCCGCCGATGTGGAAGGCGTCGACTCCGGCGGTGATCAGGGTCGGTACGTGGTCGAGGCGCAGGCCGCCGCCGACCAGGACGCGCTGCTCGTAGCCCGGTTCCCCGCGCAGTGCCGCCTCGCGGAGCAGCGTGGGGAGGCCGTCGTCGACGCCCTCCGCGGAACCGGCGGTGAGGTACGCGTCCAGGCCCGGCAGGTCCGCGAGCTGCTTGCGCAGGGCGTCGCGGTCGGCGGCGCGGTCGATCGCGCGGTGGAACGTCCAGGCGCAGCCGTCCAGTTCGGCGACGACCCGCTCCACGGCGTCCAGGTCGACGCAGCCGTCCGGGTCGAGGAACCCGAGCACGAACTGGTCGGCGCCGGCGGCCCGCAGTTCCCCGGCGACCCGTACCAGCCGCTCCACGTCGCCCGCGGCGAACCCGTCCGCGAGGCGCAGCATCACGCGCAGGTCGATGTCGACGGCGGCGCGGATCGCCGCGAAGGTCTCCACCGGCGGGGTGAGTCCGTCGGCCGCGATGTCGGTGACCACTTCGAGGCGGTCCGCGCCTCCGGCCTGGGCGGCGATCGCGTCCTCGGCGCCGAGGGCGATCACCTCCAGGACTGCACGCGTGCTCATAGGACCCCTTCCGTCGTGTTCCCTGGAGCGGCTACAGGTCTAGTCCAATCTCAGGGTACGCGGGAGGTCAGGGGGCCGCGAGATCACCCCCATCGCCGCGCGTCGCCGGACATCCGTCAGCCGCCGGATGCGGGTCGGCCATCGGACAGGTGTCAGCCACCGAAGATGTTCAGCTCCCCCGGCTCCGCCCCGGCCAGCTCGTATCCCGCCCCGTCCGGCACCGGCCGGCCCGAGTACAGCCGTACGAGCGTCGGCGCGTCGCCGATGTACCGCGCGGGCGTCAGCTCGCCCGACACATCGCCCAGCCGCAGCGGATCGTCCAGGTCGTCGAGGTCGGCGTGCAGAGGCCGGTGGTTTTTCTGACGGGTCACGAGGCCGAGAAGGGTTAGAGCGGACCCCAGCCCCTCGCCCCCATAGGCGCCGGGCACGCCGAGAACGTCCCGTACGTCCCCCGCGTGCACCCACTCGCCCAGCGCGACCGCGTCCAGCGCGCCGCCCGCGCGGGCGATCGCCGCACCGGCCTCGGTCATGCCCCGCTCCAGTTCGTCGACGACCCGCGCGTTCGTCCAGTCGGCCCGTTCGGCGATGTCCCGGTCGTTGGCCTCCGGCGAGAACACCCCCTCCTCGAACCGGCGCTCCACCACCCGCGTCAGCGCGGCCGAACAGTGCGCGAGCACGTCCCGCACGGTCCAGCCCGGACACGCGAGGGTCGCCAGCGCGAAGTCCTCGTCGGGGCGGGAACGCAGGAGCGGGATCAGGGCGTCGCGTTCGGTGGTGAGGAGCCGTCCGGGCAGTTCGGGGTCACGTACGTCGTGTGCTGTTTCGGCGTAAGTCATGCCTTCCACGCTAGAGGCGCGGCCGCGGGAGGAAAATAAGGGGCATGGCCGATCTCGACGCCCTCCGCGCCCGCTGGACCCACGCCCTCGCAGGGGCCCGCACACCCGACGGCACACCCGACGGCGGTCCCGACCCTTCGCCGTACGCCGAGAATCTCCTCGCCCGCTGGCAGGAGCCGCAGCGGCACTACCACACGCTCACGCACCTCACCTCGGTCCTCGACCACATCGACGTGCTGGAGAAGCACGCCGACGACCCGGACGTCGTACGGCTCGCGGCCTGGTTCCACGACGCGGTCTACCTCCCCGACCGTTCCGAGAACGAGGAACGGTCCGCGCGGCTCGCCGAGCGGGCCCTGGCCGAGGCGGGCGTGCCGGAGGCGAGGACCGCCGAGGTCGCCCGGCTGGTCCGGCTCACCGTCACGCACGCGCCCGCCGACGACGACCGCGACGGCCAGGTGCTGTGCGACGCGGACCTCGCGATCCTGGCCGCGCCGCCGTCGGCGTACGCCGTCTACACCGCGGCCGTCCGCGAGGAGTACCACTTCGTCCCCAACGACGCCTTCCGGGACGGCCGTTCGGCGATCCTGCGCCAACTGCTCGACCTCCCCCGGCTGTTCAGGACGCCGCACGGGGCCGCGGAATGGGAGGCCACGGCACGCTACAACCTGGCGGCGGAACTGGAGCTGCTCGCCTGAATGATCAAATCACCGTCATATGCAGTTGGTGAATGCCTTAACCACAGCAGGCCGCGGTCACGGCCCGTATGCTCCCCGGCATGGGGACCACGGGCGGAAATACAGGCGCACACCAGCTGGAAGAGGCCGTCGCGGGCTGCGTCGCGCTGCTGCGCACGGCGACCGGTCAGGACTGGGACGGTCCGGACTGGGACGGTCCGGACTGGGAGAAGGCCAAGGCGGGCCGCCTGGAGTGGAGTTGCCGGTACACCGCCGAGCACATCGCCGGTGATCTCATCGCGTACGCGGGGCAGCTGGCCGGGCGCGCGCAGCACGCGTACGTCCCCTTCGACATCGCCTTCGACGACGGCACCGACAACTCCGGTGTCCTGGACGTGATCGGGACGACCGGCGCCCTGCTCGCCGCCGCCGTCCGCACCACACCGCGCGAGGTGCGCGCCTTCCACCCGTACCCGTTCCGCAGCGCGAACCGCGAGGGCTTCGCCGCGATGGGCACCGCCGAGGTGCTGCTGCACACGCACGACATCGCCGAGGGCCTGGGCCTGACGTACCAACCCGCCCCCGAAATCAGCGAGTTCGTCCTCGGCCGGATCTTCCCGCACATCCGCCCCGCCGCCGACCACTGGCGCACCCTGCTGTGGGCGACCGGCCGCGGCGACCTCCCCGGCCGCGCCCCCGTCACCGACTGGCGCTGGCACAACAACCTCGTCCACGCCACCGACCGCCTCACCCTCCAGGGCCTCACCCCCGCGGCCGCCGGTGACCTGGTCGCGGGCGGCGACGGCGGGTTCGAGTGGATCGAGGGCGGCCCGTACGAGGGCACCCGGGAGGCCGCGACCTTCCTGCTGAAGGCGTACGCATCGGGCGTGCACCGCCCGGAGTTCGGCGTGTTCGCCCTCGTCCGCCGCGAGGACGGCCGCGCGGTCGGCGGCATGGGCTTCCACGGCACCCCCGACGAGGAGGGCCGCACGGAGGTCGGCTACGACCTGGCGGAGGCCGCCCGCGGCCAGGGCTACGCGACGGAGGCGCTGCGCGCGCTCTCGGAGTGGGCGCTGGCCCGGGACGACGTACACACCGTCTTCGCGACGATCGAACGGGACAACCTCGCGTCGCAGGCCGTCGTCACGCGGGCGGGGTTCAGGAAGGTGAGCGAGGACGAGGTGGAGGGCGAGTTCGCCTACGAGTTGGGGCGCTAGCGACCCCGGCCGACGGGCGACCGACCGGGCAACTGGGCTACTGGGCTACTGGGCTACTGAGCAACTGAGGCGCTGAGCAAGCTCGTTCGGCCGACCGCCCACGAACGCCCGACCCCCTGCGAACTCGCTTACTGCGCCCGCCCCTTGGGCCTCCGCAGCCCCGCCGCCGTCAGCAGCCGGACCACCTCCCTGCTCCTGACCTCCACCGCGCCGGCGGCCACCGCGTCCGCGTAACGATGCGACGGGATGTCGTAGTGATCGCGCTCGAAGGCCCGGCGCGGTACGCCCAACTCCTCGGCGAACAGGTGGAGTTCGTCGTACGAGACATCGCTGACGAGGTGGGACCACAGGCGTCCGTGCCCCGGCCAGGTCGGTGGGTCGATGTACACGGTCACAGGGAGCCCAGGTTTCCCACGGCAGCGACCTTCACGCCCGCCTTGTGGCACACCCAGTGCGGGTCGGGTCCGAGCTCCGGTTCGACCTCCAGGGCGTGCGGGTCGCCGGCCGCGCAGACCGGGCAGAGCGGCCAGCGTCCGTACGCCTCCAGCAGCGCGTCCTGCACGTCCTGCGCGACCAGTCCGGCGACGTAGGCCACACCCTCCGGCCACTGCTCCACCCACCACCGCCGCTGCACGACGGACTCCTCCACCATGGACACCACGTCGGCCGCGACGACCTCGCCCGCGGCCAGATCGGCCAGCACGAGGGCGCGGGCGGCGTGCAGCGCCTGCTCCAGCGGGCTGATGGGAACGACGGGGTCGCCGGTGGGGTTGTTGTCGGGGTCGTTGTCGGGATCCATGCACCCATTGTGCGCACCCTTGACCCGGCCACCGGAACGAAAATATCTTTCAAGAGTGACCCAGGACGTGAAGGAAATTTTCGGAAGCGCCTCCGGGAGTACGCCGCCCGCCGCACTGGCCGCCAAGGTGCGCACCCTCGCCCCCTCCATGACCCGCTCCATGCAGCGCGTCGCCGAGACCGTCGCCGCCGACCCGGCCGGCTGCGCGGCCCTCACGGTCACCGGCCTCGCCGAACTCACCGGCACCAGCGAGGCCACGGTCGTCCGCACCGCCCGCATCCTCGGCTACCCCGGCTACCGCGACCTGCGCCTCGCGCTGGCCGGGCTCGCCGCGCAGCAGCAGTCCGGGCGCGCGCCCGCCCTCACCACCGACATAGCCGTCGACGACCCGATCGCCGACGTCGTCGCGAAACTCGCCTACGACGAGCAGCAGACCCTCGCCGACACGGCCGCCGCACTCGACACGGTCCAGCTCGGCGCCGCCGTCACCGCGCTCGCCGCGGCCCGCCGTACCGACATATACGGCGTCGGGGCGTCCGGGCTCGTCGCCCAGGACCTCACCCAGAAGCTGCTGCGGATAGGGCTCATAGCCCACGCCCACAGCGACCCGCACCTCGCCGTCACGAACGCCGTGCAGCTGAAGGCGGGGGACGTGGCGATCGCGATCACTCACTCCGGGTCCACCGGTGATGTGATCGAGCCGCTGCGGGTGGCTTTTGAACATGGGGCTACGACCGTTGCGATCACCGGGCGGCCGGACGGGGCGGTGACGCAGTACGCCGATCACATACTCACGACGTCCACCGCTCGGGAGAGCGAGCTTCGGCCGGCCGCGATGTCGTCCCGGACGAGTCAGTTGCTGGTGGTGGACTGTTTGTTCATCGGGGTTGCGCAGCGGACGTACGAACAGGCGGCACCAGCTTTGTCGGCGTCCTATGAGGCACTGGCACATCGGCACAGGCGCTGACGGTTTCGTGGTTGTCCGCGGGCCCGGTGGGGGCTGGCCGCGCCCCTGGGGGGGGTGCCCCTGAGAGGGTTGGGCAGCACCGGCTTGTTTCAAGGTGTGCGGTGAGAAGACCGACCTTCTTTTAGGGGCGCGGGGAACTGCGCGACCAGCCCCCACCGGCCCGCAGACAAGAACCAACGGAAAGAGCCGCTTCTCAAATGACCTCGACGTCCAACCCCCGTGACCTCCGCACCGAGTTGGAGTCACTCACCACCGAAGCCTTCCGGCCGGAACTCGCCGGGATCGACCAACTCCCCACCCTCGACATCGCCCGCCTCATGAACGCCGAGGACGCCACGGTCGCCGCCGCGGTCGCCCTCCGCCTCCCCGAGATCTCCGCCGCGATCGACGCCGTGGCCGAGCGAATGGGCAGAGGCGGCCGGCTGATCTACACGGGCGCCGGTACCGCCGGACGGCTCGGCGTACTCGACGCGTCCGAGTGTCCGCCGACCTTCAACACCGACCCCTCCCAGGTGGTCGGCCTGATCGCCGGTGGCCCGGAGGCCCTGGTCACGTCCATCGAAGGCGCCGAGGACTCCCGGGACCTGGCCGAGGCCGACCTCGACGCGCTCGCACTGACCCCCAACGACACGGTGGTCGGTGTCTCGGCCTCGGGACGGACCCCGTACGCGATCGCCGCCGTAGAACACGCCCGCAGCGAGGGCGCGCTGACCATCGGGCTGTCCTGCAACGAGCACAGCGCGCTCGCCGCAGCCGCCGAGCACGGCATCGAGGTCGTCGTCGGCCCCGAACTCCTCACCGGATCAACCCGGTTGAAGGCGGGCACGGCCCAGAAGCTCGTCCTCAACATGCTGTCGACGATCACGATGATCCGGCTGGGCAAGACGTACGGGAACCTGATGGTCGACGTACGGGCCTCGAACGAGAAGCTGCGCGCCCGTTCCCGCCGTATCGTCGCGCTCGCGACCGGCGCGGACGACGCGGAGATCGAGCGG
This sequence comes from Streptomyces sp. NPDC058469, assembly GCF_042721125.1. Classification (NCBI taxonomy): domain Bacteria; kingdom Bacillati; phylum Actinomycetota; class Actinomycetes; order Kitasatosporales; family Streptomycetaceae; genus Streptomyces; species Streptomyces sp. NPDC058469. The sequence continues at coordinate 13,143 of NZ_JBHXME010000148.1, read as the reverse complement.
GCCCTCGCGGCCACCGACGGCGAGGTGAAGAACGCGATCCTGGTGATCCTCGCCGGGGTCGACGGCCCGACGGCCGCCCGCCTTCTGGAGGAGTCCGGCGGCCGACTGCGCGCGGCGCTGACGGCGGCGGCCGACTGACCAGCACGCTCATGAGGTGAACACCTCTCCCTCCTACGACACCGCCGCCGCGCTCCTCCCCCTCGTCGGCGGCCCCGCGAACGTCACCTCCGTGGCCCACTGCATGACCCGCCTCCGGCTCGGCCTGGCCGACCGGTCGCTGGTGGACGAGGAGGCGCTGCGGGCGCTGCCCGGCGTGCTCGGGGTCGTGGACGACGACACGTATCAGATCGTGCTGGGGCCGGGAGTGGTGGCCCGAGTGACCCCGGAGTTCGAGAAGTTGGTCGGTAGCGCTGCGGGTGAACTGGCCGCTCGTGGGGCCGGGTTGAAGGAGGAGCAGCGGGCGCGCAACGCGACACCCGGCAAACTGCTCCTCCGCCGGATCGCGAACATCTTCGTCCCGCTCATCCCCGCGCTGATCGGCTGCGGAGTGCTGGCCGGTCTCAACGGACTGCTGATCAACCTGGGTTGGCTCCCGGGAGTGACGGGCGCCCTCACCGTCCTCCCCTCCGCGTTTCTCACCCTCATCGCGGTGTTCGTCGGTTACAACACGGCGAAGGAGTTCGGGGGGACACCCGTGCTGGGCGGTGCGGTGGCGGCGGTCGTGGTGTATCCGGGGGTGGCGAAGGTGACGGCGTTCGGGGTCGCGCTCTCCCCCGGCCAGGGCGGGGTACTGGGCGCGCTGGCCGCCGCGCTGCTCGGCACGTACGTCGAGAAGTGGTGCCGCACCTGGGTCCCCGCGACCCTCGACGTCCTCGTCACCCCCACCCTGACGGTCCTGATCGCGGGCCTGGCGACGCTCTACGGCCTCATGTACGCGGCCGGCGAGATCTCCACCGCGATCGGCACGGCCGCGAACTGGCTCCTGTCCACGACCGGCCCCTTCGCGGGCCTGATCCTCGGCGGCCTCTTCCTCCCCCTGGTGATGCTGGGCCTGCACCAGGCCCTGATCCCCATCCACACCACCCTCATCGAACAGCAGGGCTACACCGTCCTGTTGCCCATCCTGGCGATGGCGGGCGCGGGCCAGGTGGGCGCGGCGGTCGCCGTGTACTTCCGCCTGCGCCACGACACTTCGATCCGTACGACCATCAAGTCGGCGCTTCCGGCAGGGCTGTTGGGCATCGGCGAACCGCTCATCTACGGCGTCTCGCTCCCCCTCGGCCGCCCGTTCCTGACCGCCTGTGCGGGCGGGGCGGCGGGCGGGGCGTTCGTCGGGTTCTTCGCGATGCTGGGCGACAAGGTGGGGGCGACGGCGATCGGGCCGTCGGGGTGGGCGCTGTTCCCGTTGCTGGCGGGGAACAAGGGGCTGGGGATGACGGTGGCGATCTACGGAGGCGGGCTGCTGACCGGCTACGGGGTCGGCTTCCTGGCCACGTATGCCTTCGGCCTCACCCATCAGAACCGGATCAACCAGGCCGCGTAGAGCAGGAGCTCACAGGTCCATCGCGCGGCTGATGATCTCCTTCATGATCTCGGACGTGCCGCCGTAGATCCGCTGGACGCGGGCGTCGGCGTACCGGCGGCAGATCGGGGACTCCCACAGGTAGCCGGAGCCGCCGAACATCTGCAGGCAGTCGTCGACGACCTGGCCCTGCAGTTCGGTGGCTACGAGTTTCGCCTCGGCGGCCTGGTCGGCGGTGAGGGTGCCCTGGTTGTGGGCGAGGACGCAGGCGTCGACGAAGGCCTGGGCGGAACTGATCCGCGCCCGCATCCCGGCCAGCCGGAAACGGGTGTCCTGGAATCTCGCCAACGGCCGCCCGAACGCGGTGCGTTGCTTGGTGTGGGCGATGGTCTCCCGCAGGGCCGCCCCCGCGTCGGCCACCGCGCCCATCGCGACGACGAGCCGTTCCAGGGCGAACTGCCGCATCAGCAGGGCGAATCCCTGGTCAGGGCCGCCCAGCACATCGGCGTCCGGGACGTACACGTCGTCGAAGAACAGCTCGGCGGTGTCCCAGGTCCGCAGCCCGAGCTTGTCGAACTTGCGGCCCCGGGTGAAGCCGGGGGCGCCGGCCGTCACCAGGAACAGGCCGATCGTGTGGCCCTCGCCGGTGCGGGCGGCGACGATGACGAGGTCGGCGTTGACGCCGCTGGAGATGAACGTCTTGGCCCCGTTGAGCAGCCAGCCGTCGCCGCCCGGGGCGCGCACGGCGTGGGTGCGGAGGGCGGCCACGTCCGAACCGGTACCGGGTTCGGTGATCGCGATGGCGACCAGCGCCTCGCCGGATACCGCCCGGGTGAGGTGCCGGGTCTTCTGGTCTTCGGTGCCGAACGCGGCCAGGTACGGGGCGACGACCCCGGAGTGCAACGGCACCGCGAACCCGGACTCGGCCGCGTCCGCCAGCTCCTCGATCATGATCTGCTCGTACCGCAGATCGGCCAGGCCCAGTCCGCCGTAGGCGGGATCGGCCCACGGGCACAGCAGGTTCCGCGCACCCGCGAGCCGCCAGACGTCCTTCCCTACGATCCCCTCGCGCGCCCAGCCGTCCTGCCTCGGCACGACCTCGTGCTCGACGAAACCGCGCCAGGCCGTCCGGTACGCCTCATGGGCCTCGTCGAAATATCCGCTTCTGATCACGCCCCGACGGTAGGCGGGCGCCACGACGGGCCGTCATGACCGCAGCGCTCACGGTCGTTGACCTGCGTGTCCCGTACGATCGGCGGTCATGTCCGCACCTATGGAGAGCGACGCATACGGCGCGCCCACCCGCTCGGTCGCCATCCACCACGTACGGGCCGCGCTGCGCGGAGCCGAGCGGCACGGCCTGGACATCACCGCGCTCCTCGAACGGGCCGCCGTACCACCGGAGTTGCTGGACGTCCCGCTCGCCCGTGTGTCGCCGCAGCAGTTCGCCCGGCTCACGAAGGCCGTGTGGCAGGCCCTCGACGACGAGTTGCAGGGCCTCGGCCCACAGCCCCTCAAGGTGGGCACCTTCGCGATGATGTGCCACGCGGTGGTGCACTGCAGCCCCGACCTACGGACCGCGATCAACCGCAGCAGCACTTTCTACGGCCTCTTCCCCGGCGGCCCCCGCTTCCAACTGGAGGAGACGGCAAGCGAGTTGGGACCGCAGGTGGCGCTCGTCTTCGACCTCACCGCCTTCGACGACCCCGACCACTACCTCGCCGAATCCGCCACGGTCGTCGCCCACCGCTTCGCCGGCTGGCTGATCCGCCGCCGGATCACCCTCACCCGGGTCGAGTTCAGCCACCCGGCACCACCCCACGCGCTCGAATACGACCTCCTCTACGGCGCCCCGTGCACTTTCCAGGCCCCGCGCACCGCCCTCGTCTTCGACCGCACCTTGCTCGAACTGCCCGTACTCCAGGACGAGTTGGGGCTGCAGACCTTCCTGCGCCGCGCCCCGGGCGACGTACTCGCCCGCCTGGACTACGGCAGCACCGCCGCCGCCCAGGTCCGCCGGCTGCTCGGGCAGTCGCTGCCGGACCGGATGCCGGACCCCGAGGACATCGCGGCCCGGCTGGCGGTGAGCGCGCAGACCCTGCGGAGGCGGCTGGCCGCGGAGGGGACCTCGTTCCAGCGGATCCGCGATCAGCTGCGGCGCGATGTGGCCATCGCGGCGCTGGCCACGGGCACGGTCTCCATCGAGGACATCTCACGGCGGCTGGGCTTCTCCGAGCCGAGCGCCTTCCACCGCGCGTTCAAACGCTGGACGGGTTCCGCGCCCCGCTCCTACCAGCCCGGCGACTGAGCCATCTCCCCTCCTGCGAACGCCCGGGTCAAGGACCTTGAGCGGCACGGTCACGGCAACCACCCCACCCCTCCCCTTACTGTCCCCGCATGACAGTGGTGGAAGAAGCGGGACTCGGCCGCGTAGGGATCTGGACCGCGAGCCTGGATGCCGTGGCCCCGGCGGCGGGCGGGGAGATCGCGGCCGAGCTGGAGGAACAGGGCTGGGGCACCCTGTGGTTCGGCGAGGCGTACGGCCGGGAGGCGTTCAGCCAGGCGGGGTTGCTGCTCGCCGCCACCTCACGCATGCGCGTGGCGACCGGCATCGCCAACATCTGGGCACGTGACGCGGTCGCGGCGAACGCGGCGTCCCGCACGCTGTCGTCGGCGTACGGCGGCCGGTTCGTGCTCGGACTCGGGGTCAGCCACCGGCCGTTGGTGGAGCGGGTGCGCGGCGGTAATTACGGCAAACCGGTCGCCGCGATGCGCGAGTACCTCACGGCGATGGCGGGCGCGACCTTCTACGCCGCCGAGGCCGACGCACCCCGCCCGCCCGTCCTGGTCGCCGCGCTCGGCCCCCGGATGCTGGAGACGGCCCGCGAGCTCGCCGACGGCAGCCACCCCTACCTGGTGACACCGGCCCAGACCGCCGAGGTACGGGCGGCTCTCGGCCCGGACAGGATCGTGGCCGTCGAGATGGGCGCCGTACTCACGAAGGACCGTGAGACCGCGCTGCGCCGGGCCCACGCCCACCTGGACATCTACACCGGCCTGCCGAACTACCGCAACAACTGGCTGCGGGCCGGCTTCGACGAGACGGACCTGGTACGCGGCGGCTCCGACCGGCTGGCCGAGGCGCTGGTCGCATGGGGCGACGAGACGGCGATCCTCGACCGGGTGCGCGAGCATCTCGACGCCGGGGCCGACCATGTCTGCGTGCAGGCCCTGATGGAGTCGCCGTTCGAGGTGCCGACCGAGCCGTGGCGGGAGCTGGCGCCCGCACTCACCGCCGCATGACCGGCGTATGACCGGCGTATGAGCAGTACCGCCGGGCCCGCGGCGGAGGGGGCCCAACGGCAAGGCGATCAGTCAGCCTGCTTCCTGACCTGGCGCGAGTGGCCGGAGACCACGGCGATCCACGTGACGAAGTGAGATGACCTTCGCCCCACCGCAAACAGCGGAGTCGAAGACGAGTGAATCGTCCATGGCGGCCGTAGGCGCGGTGAAGTTGTGGGCGGCTGCCTGCGCGGTACCGCCGGCCAACCTGACCGCCGATACCGCGACGGCTGCGCCGAGTCCCATGCCCACTGTCCTGTGCTTCACCGCCTGCCTGTGCATCGCCCCTGCAAACCCAGTCAATCGCCCGCAAAATTGTGAGCGATTTCGGCGGGAACCGGATCAGGCCAGGGGCGCCCGCCACACCAGCGTGTACCGCCAGAACAACCACCGCCGCGGCCGGACACGCGGCAGGACGCGGATCGCCTCGCGGCGGATCTCGGCGAAGGTCATCTCCGGCGGCCGGGTGACCGCGGTCATGGACACCGGGCGGGACACGGCCCTACGACCCCGGTTCTTCAGCCAGCCCGTGACGAGGTTCAGGGCGACGGAGATGAATCCGAGGAGATCGTCGACGGCATCCGCTTCGCGGGCGCAGCCGACGACAACGAGGGTTCCGCCCGGGGCGAGTTGGTCGCGGAAGCGGGTCAACGTCTCGGTGAACGGGAGATGGTGGAGGGCGGCGACGCAGGTGATGACGTCGTAGGGGCCGGCGGGAATTCCGGCCCGGGCGTCGACGACGGTGAAGACCGCAGGGACACCCGGCGGGGTCAACTCCCTTGCCCTGGCGATGATTTGAGGACCGGAGTCGATGCCCTCCACCCCCGTGCTCCGTATGGCCAGCAGCCGCGCCAGATCCCCGCTCCCACAACCGACGTCCAGGGCGCGCCCGAACCTGCGGGGCAACTGCCGTAGCAGCCACGGGTGGTAGTGGGCGTTGTGGCTCCAGGGGTGGTCGGAGTTGAAGGATTCCAGGGCTCGGAGGACTCGGGGCGGGATCAGGGCCATGGGATCAGTCGATCACGGCGGCGGTTCAGGGCAGGCGGGCTTCACGGTTCCGCTCCCGTACCCTCGCCCGCAACACCTCCTCCTGAGCCGCCGGTCCCGTCGACTCCGGTGGGCAGTCCCACTCCCGGCCCCCACCGACCGGCCGCAACTGCACGTTGCCGCCCACGTGCCCCTTCACTTCGCCGATCCGCCCGTCCCGTACGTCCACGGCGTACGCCCCGACCGGGGGCCGTTCGCCACGCAGCACGGACGCGAGCTTCTCGGCGGTACGTACGTTGCAGCGCCCCAGCACGACGAGCGCGAACGGTTCCTCGCTCGCACCCGTCACCGGGTCCACGCACAGGGACGGCAGGACGACACCGACACCGGTGAGCGCCTCCCGGAGCGAAGCGACGATTTCTTCCGTCGACCGCAGCATGCCTACACCTCCACACAGAGTTTGCTGTTCGCAACACAGCGTGGCGGCAACGTGTCTAACCTGGCCATACGGGGAGTCCCAACAAATTCCGGTGTCAGGACAGGGAGTTGCTGTGGCAGGACCGAAAGATCTCGACCCGTCGTCGTCACCGCGCGCTTTGCTCGGCGCCGAACTCCGGCACGCCCGCGAGAAAGCGGGCCTCAGCCAGGACGAGTTGGGGCAACGGCTGTTCGTGAGCGGTTCGTTCATCGGGCAGTTGGAGGCGGGGACGCGGCGGATGTTGCCGGAGTACTCGCGGATGCTGGACGCGGAGTTGGGCACGGGTGACTTCTTCACCCGGAACTGCGGGGCGGCGGCGAAGTCGAAGTATGCCGAGCACTTCGCGGAAGCGGCGGAGGCTGAAGCAACGGCGACGGAGATCAGGGAGTACGCGCCCCTGTTGATTCCCGGGTTGCTTCAAACAGCGGCCTACGCACGGGCGGTGAGCCGCGCCTATGAGCCCACGGCTCCGGATGAGGCGATCGAGGAGTTGGTGACGGCCCGCATCGAACGAACCCGCATCCTCGACGACCCAACACAACCTCTGTTGTGGGCGATCGTCGACGAAGCGGCACTGCACCGGGTGACGGGCGGACCCAAGGTGATGGCGGCCGCCCTGAGCCATGTCGTCGGCCTGATCCGCCGAAGCCGGGTCATCGTGCAAGTGTTGCCGTTCAAGGCGGGAGCGCACCCGGCGATGGAGGGTTCCATCAAGCTGATGGACTTCAACGACGCTCCTCCACTGGTCTACCTTGAGGGAGTCGCCACCGGACGCCTGGAAGACGATCCAACCACCGTCAGGTGGCATCGGCGCACCTATGAATTCCTCGCGGCCTGCGCCCTCTCCCCACAGAACTCCCTAGCTCTGATCGAAGCGATGGCGCAGGATTACGCCCATGAGGAACAACCCTGATCTCGACCTGAGCACGGCCACTTGGTACAAGTCCAGCTACAGCGGCGGAGGCGGCGGCAACTGCCTCGAAGTAGCCCGCTGGCGCAAGTCAACGCACAGCGGCGGCAGCGGCGACGACTGCCTGGAAGTAGCCGACGGCCACCCCGCCCTCGTCCCCGTCCGCGACTCCAAGAACCCCCTCGGCCCGAAGCTCGCGTTCCGGACCGAGGCGTGGTCGGCGTTCGTCGGGGATCTCAAGCACAGCTGATCATCCGGCCGCCCGAAGCTCAACCCGCCTACCCTCCCGGCGAGTTGAGGCGCCGGGGCCGGGAACATCCGGCCGACTCCAAGGGCTCCCGCCGGATCACCCGAACGTGGTTCTCTCGTACGACACGGGACGACGACTGTGGTGCGGGCCCTGGCCGCCGGTCTCCCCAGCCCGGTCGACCAACCCACACTGGCACAGCCACCCCTCCGCATTCCGCAGTGCGCGAAGTGCGGAGCCCCAGGATGACCGGAGGCCCTGCCGGCAGGCATGTGCGGCGCGTGCCGGGGCGAGACCGGGCCCGGCGTCCGCGCCCCGGCCCCGGCCTCCTCGGCCGTACGCGACCACGTCACCGGGATCCGCGCCGCGCCGGCCTCCCGGAGACGGGGAAGCCCCGCACGAGCCGATCGCACGGAGTCGCGGGTGTCCATGGTTTTAGCATGGAGGCGGACCCGGTCCGAGGGCGAGGAGCGGCGGGAGGCGGGACCCGTCCGGAAACCGGTCGGCGACGACTTCACGGCCCCGTGCAACCCCGCTCGGTCCGAGTTCCGTGTAGGACGTAGGGAGATCCGTGTAGGACGTAGGGAGAGGCGGATCCGGTTCGGTTGGGATCCGGAGCGGGCGACGCCCGCATGCGTGAGACGAGGGAGAGCGTGACCGATCATCCCCGCGAGACCGACTTCCGCACCTGGGTGCTGGAGCATCGGACACGCCTGCGCACGACGGCGTTTCTGCTGTGCGGTGACTGGTACCTCGCCGATGACCTCGTCCAGGAGGCGCTCGGACGGCTCTACTCCCGGTGGAACCGGGTGTCGGCGGCCGGTGATCCCCGTGCGTACGTCCGTCGGATCCTGTGCAATCTCCACACCGACCACCAGCGCCGGCCGGCCAGGCGCGAGATCAGCGAGGCGGATGTGGCCACGCTGGGCTGGGACCCGGACACCAGCATGGCCGAGCGTGACGACGATCTGATCGCCGCTCTGCTGATGATCCCGGTCGGCCAGCGAACCGTACTCGTCCTGCGTTTCTTCGAGGATCTGTCCGTCGAGCAGACCGCGTCCCTGCTCAGGAAGAGTCCGGGCAATGTGAAGAGCCAGACGAGCCGCGGCCTGGAGGCGCTGCGCACGGCGCTCCGGACGCGCCCGGCAGAGGCAGAGATCGCACCGCCGGCCACGTTCGAAGGAGCATCGTGAACCCCGACCAGACGCAGACGCCGGAAGAACTCGCCGCGCGTATCGCGTCCCTCAGCGTCAGTGCTCCCGCCGACCGCGTCGACATCGACGAGGCGGTTCGCACCGGGACGAGGCGCCGCCTTCGCCGGCGGCTCGCCGTCGCGGGCGTGTTCGCCTGCGTCGTGGCCGTCGCCGGGTCGGCGGCCGTCGCCACGCAGGCGAGCCACGACAGGAGCGACACCTTGACCGCTCCCACATTCGGCAGCGCGGGCCTGACCGCCGCAGACCTCGGCGGACGCTGGATCGCCGTCTCGGTCGACGGTCGCGACGTCTCGTCGTGGCGCGACGTCAGTGGCCTCCCGGCGAACCTCGTGATCGGCGCCGACGGATCACAGAACGGATGGCAGGTGAACGGGGCCTGCGGGCCACTGATCGCCGGCAGCTTCGCACTGCGGGAGGACGGCTCGTTCACCGCGCTGCTGCCCCCGCTGCGATTCCAGTCCTGTCCGATGCTCAGCACGCCGACCCCGGACCTCCGGGACGCGCTCGGGCGTACCGCCTACGTCACCGTGGACGAGCCGGGCGGCTCGGCCGCCCGGACACTGCGGCTCCTGGACAGCCACAAACGGCTCGTCGCACAGTGGCGCGAGGACACCACGATCGCGTCGCCCGACACCGTGTGCAAGAAGGCGCTCGGAGCCAAGGCCGTCTCCTACGGCATGTTCACCACCGTCGAGCGGATCCGCGCGAAACGCCTGGCGGCCGGGGACCCCAAGCCGGCGAACGTGCTGCCCGACGTTCCCGATGGCACCGTCGCCGTCTACTGCTCGTTCAGGGAGAAGGGGTCGCTCATCAGTTACGCGGTCACGGCCGGCGGCCGGAAAGTGAGGCTCCAGACGGCCGGCTGACCGGCGGGAGCCTCACTTCGGGTCAGATCGTCCCGACGCTACGAGCAGCGCTTCCAGGTCTGGTAGAACGCACTCGTACTGGAGCGGGTGTCGGTGAACATGGCGGCACCGGACGAGCCACCGTTGGTTGTCAGCCGCACCTCCGTGTTCGGCAGGCTGAAGAGGTTCTTGGAGGTGCTGCCATACCTCGCGCCGGCGGCACTGAGCGTCTGCCGGCTGAACTTACGCAGCTTGAAGCCGTACGGCCGCTCGGTGATGAAGTCCGCCGTCGTCCCGTCGTAGTACGACGACAGACCGGTGGCGGTGACAGGCGACCAGCCGGATCCGGCGGTCCGGTCGTACCAGTGGAATACGACCTTTCCCGCGGTGTAGGTCATGTACTGCGAGATGACGTGATTGGTCTTCGTCGTGTGCGCGATGTAGACGGGCGGGTTCGCGTGCGCGGCGTTGAGGTACTCGAACCACAGCGAGGCGCCCTGGGTGGCCGTGCCCGGCCCGCTCTGCGTGCTCGACGAGCCCGACGCGAAGCCCTGCTGGATCAGCTTGCCGGAGTTGAACCCGCCGAGCCCGATCCACGGAGCTGCCAGCGAGGTGGTGTTGGACCCGCACGTCGTGTAGTAGGTGGGGATGTTCTGGTCGTCGTAGACCTCGTTGTAGTTGGAGTGGCCGGTGCCCATGTAGCCGCCCCAGTTCTGGCTGTACTTGGTGAACCGCACCGCCGAGCTGCCGGACCCGCCCAGGCACGGGACGGACGGGACGGTCTCGCGGTACCCCTTGTACTTCGCCCGCCATGCCGCCAGCGCGGTCGGGTTGTCCGGGGCGTTGAAGCCATAGGCCCGTGCGGTCGCGGGCGCCGCCGTCTGCGGCCGGAAGCCCTGGGGCGGGACGACCGTCGACATGGTCACGCCGCCCGGCAGACTGTATGTCAGCTCCTTGCCCGCTGCGGCTCGGACGGCTGCCGCGGCCGACGACGACACTGTCCGGCCGTCCGAACCGATCAGACGCGTACGTGTGGCGCCGAGGGGTGTGCACCCCGTGGCCGATGCCGTGTCGGCCACCGGTACGGCGTTCGCGGTCGTCGCGGGGACCGCGACATAGGCGGCGGTCGCGATCGCCATCGAGCTTGCCGCGACTAATACTTTCCGGACACGAGAGACTGCGGTTGCCCGAAACGGACTCATGTTTCTCCTTCGGTACGGGACGAGGACGTCAGTGGCCGAGGCGCGTCCGCGCCGCAGTCGCTCGCTGATGTCCGGTTTCTGATGCCGACAGGGACCAGCTCGGCGGGACGCACGCGTACGCGGCCGAAGCCGTGCGTGTCGTCGTCGCGCTGGTGGTCTGCCGCCGATGGCGGCCAGGACCTGTCGTCAAATTCCCGTCGTCGCCCGGAGCGCGGCCTCGCGGCGGCAGGTGCGTGCTCTGGGGGTCCCCCCGGCCTGAGGCTGGGGGAGTGCCGGGCGTAGGCCCTCGTACTGGACGTACTTGGGTCTGCGCCCGGTGCGGCGAGTGGGGGCACCTCCCACGCCCTCAAGGCAGTGGGGGAGCGTGCACGGCGTCGCGAGGCAGACGGGAATTTGACGACAGGGCCTAGGACCTCGCGGGCGGAATCCCAGTGGTTCCGAACCCCATACCGACAATGAACAGACTGTTCACGCCACCCAACCCCCGTCGTGTGCATGAAATTCATCGCACTCATGTGGCTCACGTCGAGCCGTGCGATGGAAGCATCGTATGTGGCGGCACGGAAAACACGTGTCCCTTTTTGGAAAACTTGTTCCCATGTCGTCAGTCGTCACAGGCTCGCGTCCCCACAGGTTCGTCCCGCATCCAACGGCGCGGCTATGGTCGGCCGAAGGGAAAGCCCCTCTCCCCGCCGTCTGGAGCTCCGCAGGACCATGAACCACGCCCAGCAGACCGCCCTAGGCCGCGCCCTCCGCCTCCTCGGCGAGCACGGCGAGGCGCTCACGTCCGACACCCCCGACGCCCGGCTGCACGAGGTCAAGGCGGACCTCAAGCGCGCCCTCGACCTGCTGAACGACAGCGTCAGCGGCGCCGCGCCCACCACCCGCTGCCCCGAACACCCCAACGGCCCGGTCGACGAGAGCGCCCCCGACCTCTGTCTGCTCTGCGAGACCCGCCGCCGTACGGCCCGCCGCTCCGAGTTCAACGGCCCCGCCGCGCCCCGGCCCACCGACACCACACCCTCCCGCTACGGCGTCCGCGAGGACCGCCCGCAGGCCCAGCAGCGCTGGCTCCCCGAACTGTGGAACGGCCAGGCCTGGCAGCTCTGCGGCACCCCGCGCCGCGACCGCCACGAGGCCGAGCTGTACATCGCCGCCGCACGCCGCGGCTCCCGCGCGGCGATGGCGTACCGCCTCGTCCACGAGTTCACCGACTACGAGGTGCTCCGGGTCTGGGGCACACCGGTACACGTGGACATCGAGCCGCTGGGGAACCTGTAGCACCGACCAGCAGCACCACCCACCAGCCCCAATCAGCCCTTGGGCGCGTGCCGTTCGACGATCGACCGGACCTGCTCCGGGTCCAACTGGTACACCGTCTCGTGCGCCCGGGGGTCCCGCGCGTGCAAGGTGTGGAACATCGGCCCGGTCTCCCCGCCCAGCTCCACCAGCGACGCCGAGGCTCCGCGCACCGCCCGCTCCGTACCGTGCGCGGTGGTCAGATCCATCCGGTTGACGACCCCGGGCGTGACCCACACCGGCGTCGCCTCCAGAAAGCCGAAGAGCTGGAGGTGGAAGTGGCCGGTGAGCACGACCCGTACGTCACTCCCCCGGATCGCGTCCGCCAACTCCCCCGGATTCCGCAGCCCGAAGGTCCGCTGCATCGGCGTATCGAGGGCAATCGGCGGATGATGAAAGGCAAGAACGGTCCCGCGCTCGGCCGGAGTCCTCAACTCCTCCTCCAGCCAGTCCAGTTGGGCCCGGCTCAACTGCCCGTAGACCTCCCCGGGCACGAGTGAGTCGAGCGTGATGAACCGGTACCCGCCGACCGTGCTGACGGCAGCGCACCCGAACTCCACCGGAAACACGGCGTCCACGACCCGATCCGTACCGTCGCCCGCGAGATGCCCACTCCCGAGCACCTTCCCGAACGCCTCCCGCTCGTCGTGGTTCCCGGTCGTACAGAAAACCGGCACCCCGCCCATCAACCGAGCGAACCCACCCACCAACTCCTTCACAGCCGCATACGCCTCCACCGCCCCGTCGTTGGCGAGGTCCCCGGTGACGACGATCGCGTCCACCCCGCGCTGATGCCGCAACTCGGCGAGCATCAGCCGCAGGGAGTCCGTCGCGTTGATGCCATGGCGGTTAGGGGCGTCGGAACGCTCCAGGTGGGTGTCGGACAGGTGCAGGATCCTCATGTCCGCGAACGCTAGCCCGAGTTGGGGGGCGGCGGACAGAGGACCAGGCCGCGGCTTGGTCTGAGCCTGGCATCGGTGTCACCGGACCCGGGCCGCCCCATCCAGCCCGGCCGCCCCATCCAGCCCGGCCGGCATCACCCACCCAGGCCGGCAAATCCAGCCCGTCCGGCGTTTGAGGACGAGGCCCTTCAGGGC
>NZ_JBHXME010000147.1:0-27829 GCF_042721125.1 Streptomyces sp. NPDC058469 | reverse complement strand
CCTTTGATGCCCGTCGTTCCGCCCCCACGCAGGACGACGCGGACGCGCTGGCGACCATCGCCCGCAAGTCGCAGATCCCGGTGATCGCGGACATCCACTTCCAGCCCAAGTACGTCTTCGCCGCAATTGAGGCCGGCTGCGCGGCGGTTCGCGTCAATCCCGGCAACATCAAGCAGTTCGACGACAAGGTCAAGGAGATCGCGCGGGCCGCCAAGGACCACGGCACGCCGATCCGGATCGGGGTCAACGCCGGTTCCCTGGACCGGCGTCTGCTCCAGAAGTACGGCAAGGCGACGCCCGAGGCGCTCGTCGAGTCGGCCCTGTGGGAGGCGTCCCTCTTCGAGGAGCACGGCTTCCGCGACATCAAGATCTCGGTGAAGCACAACGACCCCGTCATCATGGTCAACGCCTACCGGCAGCTGGCCGCGCAGAGCGACTATCCGCTGCACCTCGGGGTTACCGAGGCCGGTCCCGCCTTCCAGGGCACGATCAAGTCGGCGGTCGCCTTCGGGGCGCTGCTCAGCGAGGGCATCGGCGACACGATCCGGGTGTCGCTGTCGGCCCCGCCGGTGGAAGAGGTCAAGGTCGGCCTTCAGATCCTGGAGTCGCTGAACCTCAAGCCCCGCCGCCTGGAGATCGTGTCGTGCCCGTCCTGCGGGCGTGCCCAGGTGGACGTCTACAAGCTCGCCGACGAGGTCACGGCGGGCCTGGAAGGCATGGAGGTCCCGTTGCGCGTCGCGGTCATGGGCTGCGTCGTCAACGGACCCGGCGAGGCGCGGGAGGCGGACCTCGGCGTCGCCTCCGGCAACGGCAAGGGCCAGATCTTCGTCAAGGGCGAGGTCGTCAAGACCGTGCCCGAGTCGAAGATCGTGGAGACCCTCATCGAGGAGGCGATGAAGATCGCCGAACAGATGGAGCAGGACGGCGTCGCGGCGGGGGAGCCGGCCGTCACCGTGAGCTGAAACAGCACGGACCGAAGGGGGCCCGACGTGACGATCCTGGAGAGCATCCGGCAACCACGCGACCTGAAGTCGCTGTCCGAGGCGGAACTCGGCGAACTGTCCGAAGAGATAAGGGAGTTCCTGGTCCACGCGGTGGCCAGGACCGGCGGACACCTCGGGCCCAACCTGGGCGTGGTGGAACTGACCATCGCGCTCCACCGGGTCTTCGAGTCACCAACTGACCGCATCCTGTGGGACACCGGCCACCAGAGCTATGTGCACAAGCTCCTGACGGGCCGTCAGGACTTCTCGAAGCTGCGCAGCAAGGGCGGCCTGTCCGGCTACCCCTCGCGCGAGGAGTCCGAGCACGACGTCATCGAGAACAGCCACGCCTCCACCGCGCTCGGCTGGGCCGACGGCCTCGCCAAGGCCCGCCAGGTGCAGGGCGAGAAGGGCCATGTCGTCGCGGTCATCGGCGACGGCGCGCTCACCGGCGGCATGGCCTGGGAGGCGCTGAACAACATCGCGGCCGCCAAGGACCGGCCGCTGATCATCGTCGTCAACGACAACGAACGGTCCTACTCGCCCACCATCGGCGGGCTCGCCAACCACCTGGCGACCCTGCGCACGACCGACAGCTACGAGAAGGTCCTCGCCTGGGGCAAGGACGTCCTGCTGCGCACCCCGGTCATCGGCAACACCGTCTACGAGTCGCTGCACGGCGCGAAGAAGGGCTTCAAGGACGCGTTCGCCCCGCAGGGCATGTTCGAGGACCTGGGCCTCAAGTACGTCGGCCCGATCGACGGACACGACATCGGCGCCGTCGAGTCCGCGCTGCGCCGCGCGAAACGCTTCCATGGCCCAGTCCTCGTCCACTGCCTCACGGAGAAGGGCCGCGGCTACGAACCCGCCCTCGCCCACGAGGAGGACCACTTCCACACCGTCGGCGTGATGGACCCGCTCACCTGCGCACCCCTCGTGCCCTCCAACGGCCCTTCCTGGACCAGTGTGTTCGGCGACGAGATCCTGCGCATCGGGGAGGAACGGGACGACGTCGTGGCGATCACGGCGGCGATGCTGCACCCGGTCGGTCTCGGCAAGTTCGCCGCGAAGTTCCCGGACCGGGTGTGGGACGTCGGCATCGCCGAGCAGCACGCGGCGGTGTCGGCGGCGGGCCTGGCGACCGGCGGGTTGCATCCCGTTGTCGCCGTCTACGCCACCTTCCTCAACCGGGCCTTCGACCAACTCCTCATGGACGTGGCGTTGCACCGCTGCGGGGTGACCTTCGTCCTCGACCGGGCGGGCGTCACCGGTGTCGACGGGGCCTCGCACAACGGCATGTGGGACATGTCCATCCTCCAAGTGGTGCCGGGCCTGCGCATCGCCGCGCCGCGTGACGCCGACCAACTCCGGGCCCAGCTACGGGAGGCGGTCGCCGTCGACGACGCGCCGACGCTGGTCCGCTTCCCGAAGGAGTCGGTCGGACCGGAGATCCCGGCGATCGACCGCGTGGGCGGCCTCGACGTCCTGCACCGAGGCGCTGAGACCCCCGAGGTGCTGCTCGTCGCGGTGGGGGTGATGGCGCCCGTCTGCCTCCAGGCCGCCGAACTCCTCGAAGCGCGCGGCATCAACTGCACGGTCGTGGACCCCCGTTGGGTGAAACCCGTCGACCCGGCGCTCCCGGGCCTCGCCGCCGAACACCGCCTCGTCGCCGTCGTCGAGGACAACAGCCGCGCCTCCGGCGTCGGCGCCGCGGTGGCGCTGGCCCTTGGAGACGCCGAAGTCGACGTACCCGTACGGCGGTTCGGCATCCCGGAGCAGTTCCTCGCGCACGCCAAACGCGGCGAGGTGCTCGCCGACATCGGCCTCACACCCGTCGAGGTCGCCGGACGGATCAGCGCAAGCCTGGCGGTCAAGGACACGACCGACGGCACAGCCAAGGAGAAACCCGAATGACCAAGGAGTTCGACCTCACCGCGCTGCTGGCCGAGCGCGGAGCCGAGCGTTACGAGCTGCACGCCAAGTACTTGAACCACCAGCTCCCGCGCATGCTGCACACCATCGGCTTCGACAAGGTCTACGAGCGGGGCGAGGGCGCCTACTTCTGGGACGCGGACGGCAACGACTACCTCGACATGCTCGCCGGGTTCGGGGTGATGGGGCTGGGCCGCAACCACCCCGTCGTCCGCAAGGCGCTGCACGACGTCCTCGACGCCCAGCTCGCCGACCTCACCCGCTTCGACTGTCAGCCGCTGCCCGGCCTGCTCGCCGAGAAGCTGCTCACCCACAGCCCGCACCTGGACCGGGTGTTCTTCGGCAACAGCGGTACCGAGGCGGTCGAGACCGCGCTCAAGTTCGCCCGCTACGCCACCGGGAAGCCGCGCGTCCTGTACTGCGACCACGCCTTCCACGGTCTGACCACCGGCTCGCTCTCGGTCAACGGCGAGGACGGCTTCCGGGACGGCTTCGCCCCGCTGCTGCCCGACACAGCCGTGCCGCTCGGCGATCTCGACGCCCTGGCACGGGAGTTGAAGAAGGGCGACGTGGCCGCCCTCGTCGTCGAGCCGATCCAGGGCAAGGGCGTCCACGAGGCCCCGCCCGGCTATCTGCGCGCCGCGCAGGAACTCCTGCACCAGCACAAGGCGTTGCTCATCGCGGACGAGGTGCAGACGGGTCTCGGTCGGACCGGTGACTTCTACGCCTACCAGCACGAGGAGGGCGTGGAGCCGGACCTGGTGTGTGTGGCCAAGGCGTTGTCCGGCGGCTATGTGCCGGTCGGCGCGACCCTCGGCAAGGACTGGATCTTCAAGAAGGTCTACTCGTCCATGGACCGGGTGCTGGTCCACTCGGCGAGCTTCGGATCCAACGCGCAGGCCATGGCCGCCGGCCTAGCCGTCCTGTCCGTCATGGAGAACGAGCAGGTCGTCGCCAACGCCCGTGCCACCGGGGACCAGTTGAAGAACCGGCTCGCCGCGCTGGTCGACAAGTACGAGCTGCTCGCCGACGTCCGCGGCCGGGGCCTGATGATCGGCATCGAGTTCGGCAGGCCCAAGTCGCTGAAGCTGCGCAGCCGTTGGACCATGCTGCAGGCCGCGCGCAAGGGCCTGTTCGCGCAGATGGTGGTTGTACCGCTGCTCCAGCGGCACCGGATCCTCACCCAGGTCTCCGGCGACCACCTGGAGGTCATCAAGCTCATCCCGCCGCTGATCATCGGCGAGCGTGAGGTGGACCGGTTCGTGGACGCCTTCACCGCTGTGATGGACGACGCGCACAGCGGCGGCGGGCTGATGTGGGACTTCAGCAAGACGCTCGTGAAGCAGGCGGTGGCGAACCGGTAGGGGTGGCCAACCGGTAGGGGTTTCTGCTTGACGTCGTGGGTGGGCGCCGCAGGTTTTTGCCCCCGAGGCAAGAGATTTGCCTCGGGGGCAAGCCTGCGGCTGAATGGAGAGCATGAGCTCTCCCGAGACCGAGCCGGAACCGTCGGCCGGGCCGGTCGAAGACCTGCCGGCCACCGTCGCACCACAGCTCCGCGCCCTGCGCCGCCGCGCCTCCCTCACCCTGGAGGTCGCCGCCCGCTCGGCCGGGCTCTCGCCCGCCCATCTCTCGCGTCTGGAGACCGGGCTGCGCCAGCCCTCGCTGCCGATGCTGCTCGCGCTCGCCCGCATCTACGGTACGACAGTCTCGGATCTGCTCGGCGAGACGGTCACCGACCGGGACGCCGTCGTACGCGCCGCCGACATGGAACCGACCCGGGCGGGCGGCTGGACCTACTGGCAGGCCGGCGCCCCCGGCCGCGGGATGCAGTCGCTGCGTGTACGCATCCCGCACGGCTCCCAGGGCGACATCGTGCGGGTGCACCCCGGCGAGGAGTGGCTCTACGTCCTCACGGGCCGGCTGCGCCTGCGCCTCGGCGACACCGCGCACATCCTGGCGCCGGGCGACAGCGCGCACTTCGACTCGCTCACCCCGCACCGCCTCGCCGCCGCCGACGAGGACGGCGTCGAGGTCCTGTTCGTCCACACCCTGCTGCAGAGCCCCACGGCCACCCTGTGCCTGGGCCCGATCACCGGAGAGACGCCATGAGCGGCAACAACATCGAGGACAAGTTCCCGCGCGCCCTGTGGGTACGGCTCATCATCTACATCGCCGCCGGCCACCTGTTCGCGGCCTTCATCTACCTGCTGTTCTCCGTGGGCGCCAAGTAGCCCGCCGCGGCGGCCGGTTGAGTCGGTTCAGTCGAGCAGGCGCTCGCGCAGCCGCTCCCGGATCTCCGGGGTGATCCCCAGCCCCCGCTCCAGATAGGCGTCCACACCGCCCCAGGTCTCCTCGACGGTCTCGAAGGCCGCCGTCAGATACTCGGCGCGGGCGTCGAAGAGGGGACTGAGGAGTTCCATCACTTCGGGGGAGTAGGCCGCGGCGGAGGAACTGCTGCGGCGCACCTTGTAGCGGCGGTGCTTCGCGTTCGACTCCAGGTAGTCGGTCACGATCGCCTCGCGCTCCACGCCCAGGGCGAGGAGCGTCACGGCTATCGACAGGCCCGCGCGGTCCTTGCCCGCCGCGCAGTGCATCAGTGCGGGGACACTGTCCTCCGCGAGCGCGTGCAGCACCTGGGAGTGCTCGGCTGTGCGCTCCGTGACGATCGTGCGGTACGACACGATCATCCGGTCCGCGCCCTTGCTGCCGCCGAGAATCTCGCGCAGCTGCTCCATCTCGCCGTCGCGGACCATCTTCCAGAACTCGGAGCCGTCCGCCGGGTCGGTCAGCGGCAGATTCACATTGCGCACGCCGGGCAGCTCGACGTCGGGGCCCTCCAGCTTCTGGTCCGACGCGTTGCGGAAGTCGAAGATCGTGTGCAGGCCCAGCGAGTCGAGGAACGCGGCGTCCTCCTCGGTCGCGTGCGCGAGGTGGCCGCTGCGGAACAGCACCCCGTGCCGCACCCGCCGTCCGTCCACCGTCGGAAGTCCGCCCACGTCCCGGAAATTGCGCACTCCGGACAACTCCGGCTCGGTCGACGGAATCTGCTGCGTCACGAGGACTCCTCCCACTCGGCCCGACGACGCGGCTCACCGGCGGGCACGTTCTCGACGATACGACATCGATTCCACAGGCCATGAGTTGTCCACAGGCGTTGCCTCGCAGGCCCGAGCCATTGATGATGTTGCTGCTTGAGTGGACTTGTTCGAATCTGTGAGGGGTCTGATGCTGGAGATCGCCGAGAACGGCCGTACGTGGGTGCTGTCGGGACCCACGAGCAGCTACGCCGTCCATCTCACCGAGGACGACGAGCTGCTCCATCTGCACTGGGGCCCCGCGATCGCACTCGCCGACGCCGAGGAGCTCGCCGCGCGCCCGCTGCCGGTCGGCTCCTCCTTCGAGTCCCCGCTCGACGGCCGCGAGGAGTACCCCGTCGAGGGCGGCCCCCGCTTCGCACGGCCCGCCCTGTCCGTGCGCACACCCGAGCGCCGCGGCACGGAATGGACCTTCGAGCGGTACGACACCGAGGGCGACGAGCTGCGGCTCCGCTTCCGGGACACCGGACTGGCGATCACGCTGCACTACCGGACACGCGGCGACGTCGTAGAGCGCTGGACGAGCCTTGACAACGACGGGGACGAGGCACTGGAGCTGCTGCGGGCCGACTCCGCCGTGTGGACGCTGCCCGAGCGGGAGGGATGGCAGCTGTCGCAGTTGCACGGGCGGTGGGCCGCCGAGTCGCGGCTGGTGCGGTCCGAGCTCACCTACGGTGAGAAGGTCATCGGCAGCCGGCGCGGCCACACCGGGCACCAGCACCTTCCCTGGGTCGCCCTCGACACCGACGCGACCGAGGAGCGCGGCGAGGTCTACGGCTGCGCCCTCGGCTGGTCGGGGTCCTGGCGGATCGCCGTGGCCCAACTCCCGGACGCGCGCGTGCAGATCACCGGCGGCGCCGGGTACGACGACTCCGGGCTGCTGCTCCTCGAAGCGGGGGAGTCCTTCACGACCCCCGTCTTCGCCGGCCTGTGGAGCGACGCCGGCTTCGGCGGCGCCAGCCGCACCTGGCACACGTACCAGCGGACGTACGTCATCCCGGACGCGGACCAGGACCGGCCGGTGCTCTACAACTCCTGGGAGGCCACCCAGTTCGACATCTCCGAAGAGCAGCAGGAGGTGCTCGCGCAGCGCGCGGCGGCGGCCGGGGTCGAGCTGTTCGTGGTCGACGACGGCTGGTTCGGGAAGCGCACCAGCGACCGTGCCGGGCTCGGTGACTGGACCCCCAACCCGGACCGCTTTCCCGCCGGCCTCAAGCCGCTCGCCGACCGTGTGCACGCGCTGGGCATGCAGTTCGGCATCTGGGTCGAGCCCGAGATGGTCAACGCGGACAGCGACCTGTACCGCGCGCACCCGGACTGGGTGCAGTACCAGGAGGGGCGAAAGCGGACGGAGTTCCGCAATCAGCTCGTGCTGAACCTGGCTCGCGAGGACGTCCAGGAGTACCTCTGGGAGCAGCTCGACGGGCTTCTCTCCAGCGCCCCGATCGACTACGTGAAGTGGGACTTCAACCGCTGCTTCACGGACGCCGGGTGGCCCGGTGACGCCTATCCACAGCGCCTCTGGGTGGACCATGTGCGCGCGTTGTACGCCCTGTTCGACCGGTTGCGGGCGGCCCACCCGGGTGTGGCCTTCGAGTCCTGCTCCGGCGGCGGCGGGCGGATCGACCTCGGCATCATGAGCCGCACGGACCAGGTGTGGACCTCGGACAACACCGACCCGCTCGACCGGCTCGCCATCCAGCACGGCTTCAGCCAGATCCACCCCGCGCGCGTGATGGCCGCCTGGGTCACCGACAGCCCGAACACCCAGCTCAACGGCCGGGTCAGCAGCCTGCGTTTCCGGTTCGTGAGCGCCATGGCCGGGGTGCTCGGCGTCGGCGGCGACCTCTCGGAGTGGACCGAGGAGGAACTCGCCGAGGCCCGGCAGTGGGTGGACCTCTACAAGGAGATCCGGCCGCTCGTCCAGCACGGCGACCTCCACCGGCTGCGCCCGCCGCGGGGCGGACTCAGCGCCGTGCAGTACGTACGCGGCGACGAGACCGTCGTCCTCGCCCTGCTCCAGGCGCAGCACTACGGCGAGCCCGTACCGGCGCTCCGACTGCGCGGACTCGACCCGACAGCGTCGTACGAATGCCTCGAAACGGGCGAAGTCCACCGGGGTGCCGTCCTGTTGCACCATGGGCTGCGGACTGGCCTGCGCGGTGACCTTGATGCGACGGTTCTCCGTCTGCGCCGCATCTGAGCCTTCTGTCCCCAATTGCAGCCTTAGTTCCAACTCGCTCTGGAAGAAAGGAACCTGAGAGTTGCGTACGTGAGCAGCGTCATATTCGTGACCGTGCGTCGTTCGTCATGTTCACGTAATTGACGTGCTTTTACGGGGGAATTGAGGGGTTGAGTGCCGGGGGAATTCACGGAGGGTGACTGTGAATTCCCACAGGGGATCACAAGAAACGCAAATCCGTGGAACCTCCTGCTTGTCCCTTTGCGTCTTCCTCGCTTACGTTCGCCACCAATCCGGACGGACGCCCAATCCTGCCGCCGACCGGACTCCGCACACACCCACCCGTATGCGGCAGGAGCGGGGGACCCACAGGTAAGACGCCTGTTCCGGTCTCCGGAACGGGCTTGGGGTTAAGCCGCGACCAGCGCGCGGCCGGGCATCTCCAGCCCGCACCCGACAGCTCACCCCGCAGGCGCCGGAGAGGAATTCGTCATGCCCGCGAAGGGTAAGCACCGCCGCCCGAAGTCCCAGCGCTTCACCCGCTCGATGGCCGTAGCCGGAACGGGCGGCGCCGCGCTCGCCCTTCCGCTCATGGGGGCCACCGGCGCCCATGCCGCGACCACGACTTCCGCTCCGGAAAAGGCAGTTCAGTCCGTTCCGACGACCGAGAAGACGGTCACGGAGAAGGCCACTGCGAAGACCGTCTCGAAGGCGTCGGGCGTAAAGACGTATTCGGTACGGTCGGGCGACTGGCTCGCGAAGATCGCCGAGGAGCAGGACGTCACCGGCGGTTGGAAGAAGATCTACCAGGACAACCGCGAGGCCATCGGCGGCGATCCGTCGCTGATCCACGCGGGCCTGAAGCTCTCCCTCGGTGAGAAGGCCTCGACGGGCGGGTCGAGCGGGACGGACACGACGAAGTCGTCCAAGTCCTCCGGTTCTTCGTCTTCTTCGTCCTCCTCGTCGTCTTCCTCTTCCTCTTCCTCGTCTTCCGCGTCGAAGAGCACCTCGGCCACGCAGAGCGATGACAGCACCAGCACCTCCACGGGTTACGCCCTCCCCGTGACCGGCGCCACCATCGGCACCGGCTATCGCGTCGCGGGCAGCATGTGGTCCAGCGGCTACCACACCGGTGTCGACTTCGTCGTGCCGACCGGTACGACCATCAAGGCGATCGCCGCGGGCACGGTCGTCTCGGCGGCCTACGACGGCGCCTACGGCAACGAGGTCGTGATCCGGCACGCGGACGGCGAGTACTCGCAGTACGCCCACATGTCGCAGCTGTCCGTCTCGGCCGGCCAGACCGTGACCGAGGGTCAGCAGATAGGCCTCTCCGGCGCGACCGGCAACGTGACCGGCCCGCACCTGCACTTCGAGATCCGGACCACGCCGTACTACGGCTCGGACGTGGACCCGGTCGCCTACCTCCGCTCGCACGGCGTCACCGTCGGCTGACAGCTGGCTCCCGACGCCTGCCCCATGTCACCGAAGGCCGGACCCTGATCCCCGGGTCCGGCCTTCGGTATATGGCAGTTCCGGCGCCAACGCCCCTGGTCAGGGAGTTATTCCGACTTTGGACAACTCTTTACAAGTGGCTTATCTCACCGTCCGTCAACCCCATATTACGATCGCGTAGGTCACACTCCAGGGTGAATTATGGTTGCCGTGGCTAACGATTCGAAGAGTGGCAACAGATCAGTGATCGGGTCGTACGTGGCGGTGGGGGACAGCTTCACCGAGGGCGTCGGCGACCCCGGGCCCGACGGGGCGATGGTCGGCTGGGCCGACCGGTTCGCGGTACTGCTCGCGGACCGGCGGCCCGAGGGCGACTTCGAGTACACCAACCTGGCCGTGCGCGGGAAACTGCTCGACCAGATCGTGGCCGACCAGCTCACCAGGGCCAAGGAGATCGGGCCCGACCTGGTCTCCCTGGCCGCGGGCGGCAACGACATCATCCGTCCGGGCACCGACCCCGACGAGGTCGCCGAGCGCTTCGAACGCGCGGTCGCCGACCTCACCGCCGCAGTCGGCACCGTCATGGTGACGACCGGCTTCGACACCCGCGGCGTGCCCGTGCTCAAGCATCTGCGCGGCAAGATCGCCACCTACAACGGACATGTGCGGGCCATCGCCGACCGCTACGGCTGCCCGGTGCTCGACCTGTGGTCCCTCAAGACGGTCCAGGACCGGCGGGCCTGGGACGGCGACCGGCTCCACCTCTCTCCCGAGGGGCACACGCGCGTGGCGCTCCGCGCCGGCCAGGTCCTCGGCGTCGAGGTCCCGGCCGACCCGGACCAGGCCTGGCCGCCACTGCCGCCGCGCGGCACGCTCGACGTCCGGCGCGACGACGTGCACTGGGCGCGCGAGTACCTGGTCCCGTGGATCGGGCGCCGGCTGCGGGGCGAGTCCTCGGGGGACCATGCGGAGGCGAAGGGCGCGCTCTCGCCGGACGACATCAAGATGCGGATCGACTGGGTGGCCTGACGGGGTGAGTGGGTTACGGGGTCACAGGGTGACGGGTACGGCCGCCGCGCCGGGGGTTCTACGTCGTCGCACGTCCCGGCGAGGTCGGCTGGTCTCGCTCATCGACGACACGGCCGACGAACTGGACTGAGTGTCCACAGGGGGACGGTTCAGGGGCGGTCAACGCGGCCCGGTCCAGGCCCAGTTCGCGGGCGAGCGCCTCGTCGACCCACTCCAGGGCCCGCGCCCGCGACACCGCTCCCGCGTACGCCGTCATCTGTACGGCGAGCCCGTCGAGGAGGGCCGTGAGGCGCAGGGCGGTGGTGGCCGGGTCCGGGCAGTGGAACTCGCCCGCGGTCACTCCCTCGGCGACGACCTCGGAGAGGGCCTGCTTCCACTGCCGGTCGAGGTCGCGGGTGACGTCCAGGAGGGCGGGTTCGCGCAGGGCCGCCGCCCAGCCCTCGATCCACAGCCGCCAGCCCTTGGCCTGCCCGGTCGGCGCGTACCAGCGCACCGCGGCCCGCAGCCGACGTAGCGCGGTCGTACGGCGGCCGAGCAGCTTGCGCAGATGCGCGAGGTCGTCCTCGGCGGCGAAGGTGAACGCGGCGGCGACCAGTTTCTCCTTGGTCGAGAAGTGATAGAGCACCAGCGCGTTGCTCACACCGAGCGCCGAGGCCACGTCGGCGATCCTGACCGCCGCCACACCCCGCGCCTCGATCTGCTCGACGGCGGCCCGCAGCAACTCGGCCCGCCGCTCCGCCACGCTCAACCGCACTCTCGCCACGCGATCACCCTAATCCGTTGCCCATAGGGGTGTTGTGCCGCGCGTCACCGGTACCAGCCGAACCGTTCCGCGATGACCGGCAGCCGGTCCGCGACGATGGCGTGCGCGGCGGCGCGCGGTGTCGTGCCGTCGGCCTCCGCGCGGGCCAGCATCCGGTCGATCAGCGCGCGCATCGAACGCCGGGTGTGGGCGAACGCCTCGTCCGCGTCCGCGCCGATGTCGCCGAACAGGGTCCACCACCACCAGGCGTTCGTCCCGGAGTTCACGACCACGTCCGGCAGTACGGTGACCCCGCGCGCGGACAGCAGTTCCTCCGCCTCCGGCAGTACCGGCATGTTGGCCGCCTCGACGATCCAGCGGGCGGTGATCCCCTGCTGGTTCGTGGTGTCGATCGCGTACGACACCGCCGCCGGAACCAGCACCTCCGCCTCGATGGACAGCCAGTCCTCGCCGGGGAGTTCGAGGTCGCCGGGGCGCAGCACGGAGCGGTCCACGGTGCCGTAGGTGTCCCGGGCCGCGAGGAGCGCGTCCACGTCGAGGCCGTCCGGGTTCGCGATCGTGCCCTTGATGTCGGCGACGGCGACAATCGTCAATCCCGCGCGCGTGAGGAACCGCGCCGTGGCCCCGCCCATGGTGCCCAGGCCCTGCACGGCGACCCGCGTCCCCGCGTACGGCACGCCCGCCCTGTCCAGCGCCGCGAGCACCGACTCGGCGACCCCGCAGCCGCCGACCAGCTCGTCGAGACCGATGCCGTCCACCTCGACCGCGAAGGCGTCCGCGAGCCGCCGCCGCGCCGTCGCCTCGTCGTCGAGCAGCGGATACACGGCCTGTACCGACGACACGAGCCCCGCCTCCGCGGCGGCCCTCTCGACCAGGTCCTGGCTGAGCCCGAGGTCCTCACCCGTCGTCCAGAAGCTCTCGATGTACGGCCGCATGGCGCGCAGATAGCGCACGAGGAGGCCGTACGACTCCGGGTCCCGGGGATCGCAGTCGATGCCCCCCTTGGCGCCGCCCAGGGGGACGTAACGGCCCTCCGGGTTGTAGTGCAGTGCCTCTTTCATGGTCATGCCCCGGGCCAGTCCCGCCACCTCGTCGAGCGTGCAGCCGGGCCGCATCCTCAGTCCGCCGCTGGACACCCCGCGCACCAGCCGGTCGACGACCAGGAAGCCCTGGCGGCCGGTGACGTGGTCGGTCCAGGTGAGCGACATCAAGGGGGCGGTCATAGGACTCCTCGGGGCGCCGGCCGGCAGGGCGAGTACTGACAGGACGAGTACTGAAGCGCGTACCGGGCGGTAGGTACTGAACGGCGTGTACTGAACGGCGAGTCAGTATCGGAAGCAGGGCCGCGTCCTGTCAACGGAAGGCGGAGTTCCGTCCCGCGGTGTCAACCTCCGGTGCGGAACTTTGGTCTTTCCTTGGAAACCGGCCCCGGAGACGCCGATGCAGCGGCGTTGTCACAGGGGTCGACCATAATGGAAAGCCTGACCGACCCGACCTGGAGGCATCGTGACCGGATTCCGTACGCTGAGCTCCGGGCTCCGCGCGCTGCAGCCCGCTGCCTTCGGCGCGGACCCGAGCGGCGAGCGCCTGGCGCGCATTCGCAGATCCCCCCACTTCAAGGACGGGGTCTTCCAGAACCCCGGGGGCACTACGAACGTCCGCCCGTCCGGCGGCACGATGCGCGAGATGGGGAAGTCCTACCTCGACAAGGAGCAGCGCGCCCGCCGCGCCCCCGACGGCACGCTGCCGGTGCACGCCACCACCCTCGCCGACCTGGCCGGCCCCGCCGCGACCGGGCTGCGGCTGACCTGGATGGGGCACTCCAGCGTGCTGGCGGAGATCGACGGCCACCGGGTCCTGTTCGACCCGGTCTGGGGCGAGCGCTGCTCCCCGTTCCCGTTCGCCGGACCCAAGCGGCTGCACCCGGTGCCCCTGCCGCTGGCCGCGCTCGGCCCGGTCGACGTCGTGGTCATCTCGCACGACCACTACGACCACCTGGACATGCCCACGATCAAGGCACTGGCCGACACGGACACCCTCTTCGCCGTGCCGCTGGGCGTGGGCGCCCACCTGGAGCACTGGGGTGTGGCCGCCGACCGGCTGCGCGAGCTGGACTGGCACGAGGAGACCAAGGTCGGCGGCCTCACCCTGACTGCCACCCCGGCCCGCCACTTCTGCGGCCGCGGCCTGCGCAACACGCAGCACACCCTCTGGGCCTCCTGGGTGGTCGCAGGCGACGAGCACCGGATCTACCACAGCGGCGACACCGGCTACTTCGAGGGCTTCAAGGACATCGGTGCCGCGCACGGCCCGTTCGACGCCACGATGATCCAGATCGGTGCGTACAGCGAGTTCTGGCCCGACATCCACATGACACCTGAGGAGGGCATGCGGGCCCACCTCGACCTCCAGGGCGGCCAGCCGCACGGGGTGCTGCTGCCGATCCACTGGGGCACGTTCAATCTGGCGCTGCATCCGTGGGCCGAGCCCGGCGAGTGGACCGCGGACGAGGGTGAGGCGGCGGGCCAGGCCGTGGCCACACCGAGGCCGGGCGAGCCGTTCGAACCGGGCGGCGACCTGACGACGGGCCCTTGGTGGCGGCCCTTCGGGGGAACGATCGCCCACCACTGGCAGACCCCGAAGCCGGTGGAGACGGAACCGAAGCCGACGACCGCTCCGGCGGAGCTGGACCTCGCGAACGAGCGCTGACGGGGGTCGAGGCCGACAGGCGCCAAGGGGTACTGGCGCGCGTTGACGGGGTCACGGGCCGGCGGTCCGCGACCCCGACATCACCGGCCGGGCCGGGATGCTCAGTCGATGATCGCGGTCGCCTCGACCTCGACCAGGTGGTCGGGCACGTCCAGGGTCGCCACGCCGATCAGTGTGCCCGGCGCCATCGGTGTGGTCCCCAGCTTGGCGGATGCCCGGGCGACCCCCTCCAGGAACAGGGGCATCTTGTCGGGGGCCCAGTCGACGACGTAGACGGTCAGTTTCGCCACGTCGTCGAAGGACGCGCCCACGGCGGCCAGGGCGGTGCCGACGTTGAGGTAGCTCCGCTCGACCTGAGCGGCGAGGTCTCCTTCGCCGACCGTGACCCCCTCGACGTCCCAGGCGACCTGCCCGGCGACGAAGACCAGCTTCGATCCCGTCGCGATCGAGACCTGCCGGTACACCGGGATCTGCGGCAATCCGCCGGGGTTCATCAGAGTGACGGCCATGCTGCCCACCTCGTTCTCGGTCACTTGTGGTTACTCGGGAACCGTAGGAGAGTTGCCGCTGACCTGGAAGAACGCACTTTTCAGTGACTGAGGAACCTTATGGTGACCAAGCAGTTCAGGGACTCGCCCGAGGACGCGGACCTGAGGCGCGCGGACTCGTTGGCGCGGGAGATCTTCTCCGACGTCGCCAACAAGTGGGCCTTCCTGATCATCGAGGCCCTCGGCGAAGACACCCTGCGCTTCAGCGAGCTGCGGAACGCGATCGAGGGCATCAGCCACAAGATGCTCACCCAGAACCTGCGCATGATGGAGCGCAACGGTCTGGTCGAGCGCGACGTGCACCCCACCGTGCCGCCGCGCGTCGAATACACCCTCACCGAGTCGGGCCAGGGACTTCGGACGACGGTCGACGCCATGTGCGGCTGGACCCATCAGTACCTCGGTCACATCGAGGCCGCTCGTCGCCGTTTCGACGACTGACGCGCTCGCACGCGCCCCCCGTTGCCCGTGCCGGGACGCTTCCGCGCGCACCTTCGTCGACGGGCTCCGGCAGACACGGTCTGTAATGTTCAGGGGTGCGGCCGAGGGCGGCCGAGCCTCCAGCGAATGCCTCCGAGGTTCGGCCGGGGGCGGGGGACGGGTGAACTCCGGGGAACGGGCGGCATCGAACTCCCCGACCCCCGAAGATCGTTCGTGACCGGTTCCGATCAGGCGCGATCGATTCTTTGTCCTTCTTCGGCATGTGGTCGGCGAGGTTATCGGTCTGTCGTACGAGGCCTCATACCAGAGCGGGACGCTCCCCGTGGGACTTTGTCAACTGCCCACCGCACCTGATGCGTTGGCGACTACTGTGAGTGTCCGTCGGGCGACGCGGGGCCGAATTCTTCGGCTCTCTCGACCGGCACCGCGATGGCGTATGCCCGAATCGCGCACCCCGCGCGAACAAACCGGCCCGACGCACCAGTACGAGGACGCCGATGTCTCAACTCCGTGCACCGGCCGCCCGCGCAGACCGCCGTGAGGGCGGCCGGCACGGGCGACCGGCCGCTCGCCCCGTGCCCGCACTTGCCGAGACGCACATACGCCCCCAACTCCTGCGCCTCGCCGTGCTGCCGCCCATCGCGGTCGCACTGAGCGCCAGCGCGGCCGTCCTGTTCACCGTCCGCTCCACCGGAGCGCGGACCAGCCTCACCCTCTGGGGGGTCCTCGCCGGAGCCACGTCGGTGACGTTCGCGGGCATCCTCATCGCCGCCGTCGCCGCGGGCCGCGCCGCCGGCTCGGTCAGCGACCGCATCGACGCCCTGCGCCGCAGTAGCGCGCGCGGCGAGGCCGACCTGCGCGACCTGGTCGAGGCGCTGCGCCGCGGCGAGGGCCCGCCCCAGCGCAAGCCGCGCAGCAGGCCCCTCGGGGACGCCGACGACTTCGACCTCCTCGCCGCAGACCTGGCACACGCACACGACGGCGCCGTCACCGCCGTCGTCGCGGCCGCCCAACTCTCCAGCCAGGCGGGCAGCGAACAGAAGGTCGAGGTCTTCGTCAACCTCGCCCGGCGCCTGCAGTCCCTCGTGCACCGGGAGATCTCGATCCTCGACGAGCTGGAGAACGAGATCGAGGACCCCGACCTGCTCAAGGGCCTCTTCCACGTCGACCACCTCGCCACCCGCATCCGCCGCCACGCCGAGAACCTCGCCGTCCTCGGCGGCGCCGTCTCCCGCAGACAGTGGAGCAACCCGGTCTCCATGACCGAGGTACTGCGCTCCGCCATCGCCGAGGTCGAGCAGTACTCCCGCGTCAAACTCGTGCCGCCGATCGACGGCACCCTGCGCGGCCACGCCGTCGCCGACGTGATCCACCTGCTGGCCGAACTCGTCGAGAACGCCACGGTGTTCTCCGCCCCGCACACCCAAGTACTGCTCCGCGCCAACCTCGTGACCTCGGGCCTCGCCGTCGAGGTCGAGGACCGCGGCCTCGGCATGCCCGTCGGCGAGCAGAGCCGTATGAACGCCCTGCTCACCGACCCCGACCAGGTCAACGTCGCCAGCTTGCTGGCCGACGGCCGCATCGGCCTGTTCGTGGTCTCCCAACTCGCCCGCCGCCACGGCATCCACGTCCGCCTGCAGACCAACATCTACGGCGGGGTGCAGGCCGTACTCGTGGTGCCACAGGCTCTGTTGGGTACGGCGCCGGGCGCATCCGGGGCCGTAGGGCAGCCGCAGGACACCTTGGGCGGGGGGCATCCGCTCGTGCCGCCGCAGCAGGCTCCGCAGATCGGGGGGCAGGCGCAGGGTGGGACCGAGGGCGGTCAACTCACCGTCGGGCAGGGTGAATCGGTGGCGTCCGGTGCTCCTGGCGCGCCGGGGCGGCACCAGCGCGGGGCAGGGTCACCGGGGCGGCATCAACGACGGGACTCCGTACCGCCCGTCGCGTCGGGGGCGAACGGCAGCGGGCCGGTGCCGTTGCCCGTGCGCGGAGCCCGCGCGGAACGGGCCAACCCCTCGGAGGCGGTGCCCGGCATCCGTCCAGACGACCGGGGGACCGTGGCCGAGAACATGACCGCACCGCCCGTCCCACGCGGCGGAGCGGTACGCGGCACCATGGGCAAGCCGCCCCAACTGCCCCGGCGCCGCGCCCAGGAACACATCGCACCCCAACTCCGCGACGGCCCGACACCCCGCCAGGACTCCGAACACCCCGCCGGCCACGACCCGGACCTGATGGCGGCCTTCCAACGGGGCATCGGCCTCGCGGAGGCACAGCAGCACATGGAGGCGGCCGAGTTGGTGGAGGGGACCGAGGCGGCGTCACCACACATGGAGGCACCCCTGGGCATGGAGCCGCCGCATATGGAGGGTCGGCAGGCGGAGGCTTTGCACATGGATGCGGCCCACACCGAGTCGGCGCAGGCGCCGGTGTCGAATGGCGAGCCGCAGCCGCATCACATGGGGTCGGTCCACACGGAGTCCGCCCATATGGATACGGCACATACGGCCTCGGCCCACATGGAGTCGGACCACACGGAGTTCGTGCCCACAGGTGAGGTCTACACCGGCGAGGTCCACACGGGCGGGGCTTACCTGAGCGCGCTCCACACGGAGCCGTCCTTCGCCGAGCCGTCCCACACGGACCCGTCGTCCATGGAGCCGTCCCACACGGAGTTCCCGCACACGAACGGGGCCGACACGAACGGCGTCCACACAGGCGGTCTCTACATGAACGCGCTCGACACGGACCCGCCCGGCCTGGCCCCGTCCGCCCCGGAGCAGTCCCCCCTGGAACCGTCCCCCGTAGAGCAACCGCACATGTCGGCAACGCACATGTCGGCAACGCACATGGGCTCCGGCTATATGGACACCGCACTCCAGCGCTACACCGCTCAGCCCACGACGCCGGACACAGGGACGGACGCGGGCCCGGGTACGCACGCTGGCACGGACCGCTTCACCCTCGCCCCCCACATGGACGGGGCCCCCATAGCCGAAGCGCACGCGCATGTGCTCGGCCGCGATCACGACTTCACCGCCCGGCACGACGGGAGCGCATCAGCCGGATGACCACGCATGCCCCGACCCCCACCACCCCACGCATGCCCACCCCCACCAGCGCTCCCGCAGACCTTCGTACCCCAAGGAGTCGATCCACCATGGCGAGCGACGCGCCGACCGGCCATGTATCCGATCTCGACTGGCTGATGAGCGGCCTCGTGCAGCGCGTACCGCACACCACCAGCGCGGTCCTGCTCTCCTGCGACGGGCTCGTGAAGTCGGTTCACGGGCTCGACCCCGACAGCGCCGACCACATGGCCGCCCTGGCCTCCGGGCTGTACTCCCTCGGCCGTAGCGCGGGCGTCCGCTTCGGTGACGGTGGAGACGTCCGGCAGGTCGTCGTCGAGCTCGACTCGACGCTGCTCTTCGTCACCACGGCCGGCTCCGGCACCTGTCTCGCCGTGCTCGCCGGCCGCGAGGCCGACGCGGCCGTCCTCGGCTACGAGATGGCGATGCTGGTCAAGAGCGTCCGCCCCTACCTCGTGACCGCGCCCCGGCAGCACG
The DNA here is from genome assembly GCF_042721125.1 of Streptomyces sp. NPDC058469. NCBI lineage: Bacteria > Bacillati > Actinomycetota > Actinomycetes > Kitasatosporales > Streptomycetaceae > Streptomyces > Streptomyces sp. NPDC058469. The sequence goes on along the minus strand of NZ_JBHXME010000147.1, from coordinate 9,126 downwards.
CCGTCGAATCGCCTGCGATGAGGCCTTGAGCGTGGCGACGGCCGGCGACGGGCCTTGGTTGGACGACGCGGCCGGACGTCTTGTGCGCCCCTTCACGGTCAGCAACGGCCGTACCCGGCCCTCCGTCGCGCTCGACCTCCTGTCGCAGGTGATGGCCACCGGCGCCACCCCCCTCGGCTACCTCGGACCCGAGCACGCGCAGGCCCTCGACCTGTGCCGCGCGCCCGTCTCGGTGGCCGAGGTCGCCGCCCACCTGAAGCTGCCTGCGGTGGTCACCAAGGTGCTGCTGTCGGACCTCGTCGACTGCGGGGCGCTGACCACCAAGCCGCCCGAGTTCCACCACAACCCCACTGACCGGTCTCTTCTGGAGGCAGTGCTCGATGGACTACGACGACAGCTCTGACTACGAGAGCGGCCAGGATCCCTTCCCCACCGCACTGAAGATCCTGGTGGCGGGCGGCTTCGGCGTCGGCAAGACGACCTTCGTCGGCGCGGTGAGCGAGATCGCGCCGCTCAGCACGGAGGAGTTGCTCACCACGGTCAGTGCCGCGACCGACGATCTCGAAGGCATCGAGAACAAGGTCGAGACGACCGTGGCGATGGACTTCGGCCGGATCACCCTCGACCCGGAACACGTGCTCTATCTGTTCGGTACGCCCGGACAGGAGCGGTTCTGGTTCATGTGGGACGAGCTGTCCGAAGGCGCGCTGGGCGCGGTCATCCTCGCCGATACGCGACGACTGGAGGAGTGCTTCGCGGCCGTCGACTTCTTCGAACAGCGCGGCCTCGGCTTCATCGTCGCGATCAACGAATTCGACGGCTCCTACCGCTACGACCCCGAGGAGGTGCGTGCCGCCATCGATCTCGACCCCGGGATCCCGGTGGTCCGCTGCGACGCGCGGATCTCCAGTTCCGGTGTCCAGACCCTGCTGACCCTCGTACGCCATCTCATCGCCCACGCTCCGGCGCACGCGCCGAGCCATGGCGCCCACATGTGATTCCCGCACACCGCCACGGAGTTCCTCTATGTCATACGTCCACAGGGACGGAGTACGCCTATGAGCTACGACCCGCCGCGTCCGGCCGGTCGTCTGCTGCTCACGCCCGAGGACAAGGAGGCCCCTCAACGGAGGCGCCGGCTGCGCGGGTTGGGCCTGGGGGAGCATCCGGACCCGGCGCTCGACGCCTTCGCGGACCATCTCGCCGACCTGACCGGGGCGCCGTACGCCATGGTCAACTTCATTGACGAGAACCGGCAGTTCTTCGCCGGGCTGCACACTCCGGGCGGGGTGGGACTGCCCAGGCCCGTCTCGGGAGGGGAACATGCCAAGCCCGAGGTGGGCCGGCAGTTGTCGCGTGACTATGGGTTCTGCCCCCATGTGGTGGTCCGACGTAAGGCACTGGTGCTGGAGGACGTCTGCGACTACCCGCGATTCGCGGGCAATCCGGTCGTCGACGAGTTCGGGATCCGTTCCTATCTGGGGGCGCCGCTCATCGACTCCACGGGGATGGTGCTGGGCACGGTGTGCGTCGTCGACACGGAGCCGCGGCCGTGGGGGAAGCCCGGTCTTGAGACGATCAAGTCGACGGCGGCGGAGCTGGTGGCCCGCCTTGAGCTGCTCGGCGGTGGATAGCCGACCGGTCGTATAGTTGTCGTATGGGTAGGACCAGTGATGCCGGAGAGAAGATCCTCGCCGCCGGGCGGTCGCTCTTCGAGGCGCGCGGTTACTCGGCGCTGGGGGTGGCCGAGATCTGCAAGGCGGCCGGAGTGCCGAAGGGCAGCTTCTACTACTTCTACGAGTCGAAGGAGGCCCTCGCGCTGGCCGTCGTCGACGAACACTGGGCGGACCAGCGACGGGAGTGGACGCGCATCCTGAGCGGTGACGGCGGAGACGCCGCTGGTGCCCAACCGCTGGACCGGCTGCGGAAGTTGTTCGAGGAGACCGAGGCCGGGCAGCACGCCCTGCAGCAGGGTTGCGGCACCGTGCTGGGCTGTCTGTTCGGCAACCTCAGTCTGGAGATGAGCAATCAGACCGAGGCCGTTCGCGCGCGGCTGCAGGAGATCTTCGACGCCCAGGTCGAGATGGTCGCCGCGGTCATCGGAGAGGCGCGCGACCGCGGGGACGTCACCGTCAAGGACTCCCGGGAGGCGGCGCGTTCCGTCGTCGCGCAGTTGGAGGGCCAGGTGATGTTCGCGAAGCTCTACAACAACACCGGGCGTCTGAGCCCCCTTTGGGCCAACTGCCTCGCTCTGCTCGGGGCCCGTACCGCCTGATCAGCGACCGGTGGTCCGTACCTCGTGGGCCGGCACGGAGCGTCGTAGCGCCACCGCGTGACGCGGGAAGCCGGCCCGCAGGACGGCGGCGGACACGGCCGCGGCGAGGACCACCGCGGCGGCCAGGAGCAGGGCCGGGCGGTAGCCGTGGTGCAGCAGTGGGGCCACGGCGAGGGGGCCGAGGATCTGGCCGACGGAGTATCCGGCGGTCAACAGGGCCACCGAGCGCGGGAATCACAATTCTGCCCCGGTCGCCAGGGCGAGCGTGCTGACGCCGATGAAGGTCGCGCCGAACAGCACCGCGGAGGCCAGGGCCGCCGCCACTCCGCCGACCAGTGCGGGCAGCGCGATGCCGACCGCCTGGATCACCAGCGCCACGCACAGCAACCCCGGCCGCGACCAACGGCGCCCGAGCCGCGCCCACAGCGCGGAGGACGGTACGGCGGCCAGCCCGACGAGCACCCACGCGCCGCCGCCGATCCAGCCGGGCGAGCCCTGTCCGATCGCGGCGACCAGGAAGGTCCCGGCAACGATGTAGCCGACGCCCTCCAGGGTGTAGCTGACGAACAGGGCGCCGAACCAGGGGCCAACCGCCGTGCCCGGGGCGCCAGTTGGGGGTGCGGCCGGCACCTCGGGCCGTAGATTCCACGCGGCGGTCGCGAGCGCCGTGGCGAGGGCGGCCGAGGACCACCACGCGACCTGCCAGTCCGCGACGGAGCGGAGGGCGAGGACCAGCAGCCCGGAGAGCGCGATGCCGGCGCCCACGCCGCCGAAGCCCCAGCCGGGGAGGTGGGGCGGGTGGTCCCGCAGATGGCCGAGGAGCGAACTGACCGCGACCACGAAGATCAGCGCGCTCGCCACCCCTGCAAGCAGGCGTAGTGCGATCCATGCTGTGGTGCTGTGGGTGGCGGGCATCGCGGCCGGCGTGCCGATCAGCAGGACGAACGAGCCGCGCAGGACCGCGCGGGAACGGACCAGGGCGGGGAACAGGGTGCCCGCGAGGGCGCCGAGGAGGTAGCCGACGTAGTTGGCGGTGGCCAGGTGGGCGCCCGCGTCGGTGGAGAGCCCCACCTGGGCGTGCATCAGCGGGAGGATCGGGGTGTAGACGAAGCGGCCGACGCCCATGCCCGCCGCGAGGGCGGCGGCGACTCGCCCCACGTGGGTCCAGGGGGACAGCACGATGCCGTCCGCCCGGGGCGCGGGGACCGGGGCGTAGGGGCTCATGGTGATGAAATCCCTTGTGCCGGGGGCGAGTTGGAGTAGGACTACACCGAGCTGCCGGGGTCGTTCGGGTGCGGTTCCAGCGGGGTGACGACGAAGGTCATCCACGCGTGCAGGGGCAGGGTGCCGAGCACCTTCGCGTGGAGGTCCTCCTCGTCTGCGGCACGCCAGACACCGACGCTGCGCAGTTCGCCGACCGGGCGCCACAGCCGCGCCAGATGGCCGGTGGCGGCCAGTCCGCGGGCACGGACGGCCTCGGCGGCGCGGCGCCGGTCGACCTCCTCCTGGGCGGTGCCCTCGGGGATCGTGGTGGTGATCTCGACCAGGAACTCTCGCAGCATGATCTCGCTCCGTTCGGGGCCGCCCGGCGGAGCTTCAGGGCGCCGGACTTCCATGACTCATCGTGGCCCGTGACCGGCCCTGACGCCACGACGGGCTCGCTCCCTGCTGAGAGGGCCGGCCTCCCAGCCCGCGTAGCATGACGGGCGTGGAGCTGCGCCAGCTGAGGTATTTCGTCGCCGTCGCCGAGGAGCTGAACTTCGGCCGGGCCGCCGACCGCCTCCTGATCGCCGGCCCGTCCCTCTCCCAGCAGATCAAGGCCCTCGAACGCGACCTGGGCGTACGGCTCTTCGACCGCGACCGCCGCTCGGTCTCCCTCACCCCGGCCGGAGCGGCCCTGCTCCCACACACCCGGGCCCTGCTGGAGCGCGCCGACGACCTCCGGCGCCGGGCCGGGCGGCTCGCCGGCTCGGAGGCGGTCCGGCTCGGCTACGTCAACTGGCTCCCCGCCGACCTGACTTCGCGCACCGCCGGGGTGGCCCAGGTGCACGTCGACGCGTGGGTCGCGCCCTCGCACACGCAGGCCGCCCGGGTCGCGGACGGCAGCCTGGACCTCGCCGTGTGCTGGGTACGGGACGAGGACCTGAAGCGGCACGGACTGCGGGCCCGGCTGCTCGGCGCCGACAGGCTGTACGCGGTGGACACCGGCACCGACACCGGTGACGTGCAGGCTCGGGACACCGTCCTCCTCCTCGACGACGACACCAATTCCTGGTCGTCCTGGAACGTCTACGCCGAGCAGCTCGCACACGACACCGGGGCCCGCGCGGTGCCCATCTCCGACGGCGGTGTCACCGGCCCCGCGTTCTTCGACCACGTCCGCCGCAGCCGTCGTCCGGTCGTCAACTCGCCCAAGGGACAGACCACTTCGCTGCCGTCCGACCTGGTGCGCCGCGAGATCGTCGGACCGACCGTCCACTGGACCTGGTTGCTGGTGTGGCGTGAGGGCGAGACGCGTACCGCGGTGCTCGCCGCCGTGGACGCGCTCTGCGACGGCGTCGGCGACCTCGGACTCCGCGCCCCCGGCGCCTGGCTGCCCGAGGGCGACCCGCACCGCTGACGTGGGCTGGGAGGTCAGGCCTCCCAGCAGCGAGGATTCCGGTCCTGGGGAAACCCTCTCTGACCTTTGCTTTCCCCTCTTCAGGTTGCCTACCTTCTCCAATAGGCGACCGGTCGGCTAGTAGTCATCGACCGACTGGGAGCACCTCAGCCACCACTTCGGAGAAGGTCGTCATGAGCACTCAGAACCAGAAGGTCGCGATCGTCACCGGTGCCTCGCAGGGCATCGGAGCCGGCGTCGTCGACGCCTACCGCAAGCTCGGTTACGCGGTCGTCGCCACCTCGCGGACCATCGCCCCGGCCGACGACGCGGGCGTCCTGACCGTCCAGGGCGACATCGCGGACCCGGCGACCGCCGAGCGGGTCGTCGCCGCCGCGATCGAGCGGTTCGGCCGCGTCGACACGCTGGTCAACAACGCGGGCGTCTTCGTCGCCAAGCCGTTCACCGACTACTCGGCCGACGACTACGCGTCCGTGATCGGCATCAACATGACCGGGTTCTTCCGGATCACCCAGCTGGCCATCGGGCACATGCTCGCCCAGGGCGGCGGCCACATCGTCAACGTCACCACCAGCCTGGTCGACAACGCGGACGCCCGGGTCCCCTCCGCCCTGGCCTCGCTGACCAAGGGCGGCCTGCAGTCCGCCACCAAGTCCCTCGCCATCGAGTACGCGACCCGCGGTATCCGCGCCAACGCCGTGTCGCCGGGCACGATCAAGACCCCGATGCACCCGGAGGAGACCCGCGCGGGCCTCGCCGGCCTGCACCCGGTCGGCCGGATGGGCGAGGTGAGCGACATCGTCGACGCCGTGGTGTTCTTGGAGAACGCCCCCTTCGTCACCGGCGAGATCCTGCATGTCGACGGCGGTATGAGCGCCGGCCACTGAACACCGGCAGCGTCCGAACCTTCGGTTCCGTTCGACGGGAGAGACCCGATGAGCACCACGACAGACGACACGGCCGTCCTGCGCGGCGTCCTCGACCCCTGGAAGGCGGCCGTCGACGCGCACGACCCGCTGCGGGTCGCGGCCCTCTTCACCGAGGACGCCATCTTCCAGGGCCTGCACCCTTACAGCGTGGGGCGGAAGGGCATCGCCGAGTACTACGACTCCCAACCCCCGGGCATGACGGCCGAGTTCGAGATCCTTGAGACCCGGCGGCTCGCGGACGACCTCGTACTCGGTTATCTGGACACGGAGTTCGCGTTCACCGACCGGCCCCCGCTCGGCGTCAAGCTCGCCGTCCTGGTCCGGCGCACGGCGGACGGCTGGTCCATCGCCCACTACCAGGTGTCCCGCCTGGACTAGCCGGACCGGCGCCGGGGACGAGGGCGGGAAGTCGGAGGCAAGGGCGTGAAGGAAAGCTGCGGCGGCGCTTAAGAAATCCTCGATGGACCCGGTCGCCGCAGTACGGCAGATTGCTACGCGTTTCCACTCCTCGTCCCCGGAACGGGCTCCTCCGGCATGCCCGGACCACGCCTCGCCCGGGGCCTCACCCTCAGGAGCCGTAGCGTTGAAGGCGCTGGTCAAGGAGAAGGCGGAGCCCGGGCTGTGGCTCGCGGACGTCCCGGAGCCCGCCGTCGGACCCGGCGACGTACTGATCAAGGTCCTGCGGACCGGGATCTGCGGCACCGACCTGCACATCCGGAACTGGGACGGCTGGGCGCAGCGGACGATCCGTACGCCGCTGGTGCTCGGCCACGAGTTCGTGGGCGAGGTCGTCGGGACGGGCCGGGACGCCGCCGACATCGCCATCGGTGAACTGGTCAGTGGTGAGGGCCACTTGGTGTGCGGCAAGTGCCGCAACTGCCTGGCCGGGCGCCGCCACTTGTGCCGCGCCACGGTCGGGCTCGGCGTCGGACGGGACGGGGCCTTCGCGGAGTACGTCGCGCTGCCCGCCGCCAATGTGTGGGTGCACCGCGTCCCCGTCGACCTCGATGTCGCCGCGATCTTCGACCCGTTCGGCAACGCCGTGCACACTGCGCTGTCCTTCCCGCTGGTCGGCGAGGACGTCCTGATCACCGGGGCGGGCCCGATCGGCCTGATGGCGGCGGCAGTTGCCCGGCACGCCGGTGCGCGGAACGTCGTAGTGACGGATGTGAGCGAGGAACGCCTCGCCCTCGCCCGCAAGATCGGCGTGAGCCTCGCACTGAATGTGACGGATGCTCAGATCGCCGACGGTCAGCGGGAGTTGGGACTCCGCGAGGGCTTCGACATCGGCCTGGAGATGTCCGGCCGCCCCGAGGCCATGCGCGACATGATCGCCAACATGACGCACGGCGGCCGTATCGCCATGCTCGGGCTGCCCTCCCAGGAGTTCCCGGTCGACTGGTCGCGCATCGTCACCTCCATGCTCACCATCAAGGGCATCTACGGCCGTGAGATGTTCGAGACGTGGTACGCCATGTCGGTCCTGCTGGAGGGCGGCCTGGACCTCGCGCCCGTGATCACCGGCCGGTACGGACACCGCGACTTCGAGGCGGCGTTCGCGGACGCCGCGAGCGGCAAGGGCGGCAAGGTCATCCTCGACTGGACCGTGTGACTCCCTTGTAACTCCCTTTCGGCGACAGCATTTTAGGAGCTTCCCCCATGTTCGACTCCGTGCGCGACGACCTCCGCACCACCCTCGACGAGATCCGCGCCGCCGGTCTCCACAAGCCCGAGCGCGTGATCGGATCCCCGCAGTCCGCGACCGTGAACGTCACCGCGGGCGGCCGTCCCGGCGAGGTCCTCAACTTCTGCGCCAACAACTACCTCGGCCTCGCCGACCACCCCGAGGTCGTCGCCGCCGCCCACGCGGCCCTCGACCGCTGGGGCTACGGCATGGCCTCCGTGCGCTTCATCTGCGGAACCCAGGAGGTCCACAAGGAACTTGAGGCCCGCCTCTCCACGTTCCTCGGCCAGGAGGACACGATCCTCTACTCCTCCTGCTTCGACGCCAACGGCGGTGTCTTCGAAACCCTGTTGGGCCCGGAGGACGCGGTCATCTCCGACGCCCTCAACCACGCCTCGATCATCGACGGCATCCGCCTCTCCAAGGCCCGCCGCCTGCGCTACGCCAACCGCGACATGGCCGATCTGGAACGGCAGTTGAAGGAGGCGTCCGGCGCCCGGCGCAAGCTGGTCGTCACCGACGGCGTCTTCTCCATGGACGGCTACGTCGCACCGCTGCGCGACATCTGCGACCTCGCCGACCGCTACGACGCGATGGTCATGGTCGACGACTCCCACGCCGTCGGTTTCGTCGGCCCCGGCGGCCGGGGCACCCCCGAACTGCACGGCGTCATGGACCGCGTCGACATCATCACCGGCACCCTCGGCAAGGCCCTCGGCGGCGCCTCCGGCGGTTACGTCGCCGCCCGCGCCGAGATCGTCGCGCTGCTGCGCCAGCGCTCCCGGCCGTACCTCTTCTCGAACACCCTCGCCCCGGTGATCGCGGCGGCCTCCCTGAAGGTGCTCGACCTGCTGGAGTCTGCGGACGACCTGCGCGTCCAACTCGCCGAGAACACCGCCCTGTTCCGCCGCCGGATGACCGAGGAGGGCTTCGACATCCTCCCCGGCGACCACGCGATCGCACCCGTGATGATCGGCGACGCGGCGGTGGCCGGCCGGATGGCGGAACTGCTGCTGGAGCGTGGCGTGTACGTGATCGGCTTCTCGTACCCGGTGGTGCCGCAGGGCGCGGCCCGCATCCGGGTCCAACTGTCCGCCGCGCACTCGACGGAGGACGTGAACCGGGCGGTGGACGCGTTTGTCGCTGCGCGGGCGGAGCAGAAGGGTTGAGCAGCGGAGGCGGAGGCTCACGTTGAGGTCGGAGCTGGCGGGCTGAGACTGAGGGCCGTAACGGAGGGCCGGGCCGAGGGCGGAACTGGAAGGCAGGGTCGGAAGGCGGAGCTGAAGGGCGTGGCTGGACGGCGGAGGCCGAGGGTGAAGCTGGAAGGCGAGGCTGGAGGACTGAGGCGGAGCGCCGACCCGGACGGCTGAGCCCGCGGGCGGAGTTGGAGGGCTGCGGGGCGGAGGGTGGGGTTGAGGGCGGAGCCGATGGGCTGAGCTGGAGGGCTGATCCGAGCGCCCCGGACCCGGGTCCGGACCCTGTCCCGGACTCCGTCCCGACTCGGACCCCGTCCCGGACCCCGACCCAGACCTCGACCTCGACCCCGACCCACACCCCACCCCCTACACCGCCCCCCACCCCACACCCCACCCCCACCCCGCCCCCCCACCCCCAACAG